>JANOWR010000174.1:0-25941 GCA_031417995.1 Polaromonas sp.
CGCCTACGCGACTCCCCGCTCGATCGATGTCAGCGACTGTTGAGAGTGCGGAGCCGGGGGGTACCAAATAACCGAGCTCAATGGAAAGGAGCGGCTGGGTGAAGTCGACATCTTTCGCACGCGCTGGAGTGGCATTGCTAATGGTGAAATCGGCCGCGCCGGACTTTATGCCTTCGATAACTTCCGCGATGCTTCGGTATTCGACCTGCTCGTATGGCACGCCGAGGCGCTTCGCCAGTTCCTTGCCCAGATCAACACTGACGCCTCTTGTTTCTCCAGATTTGGGATCACGAAGCATGGACGCGGGGCTACCAGGGTAAACACCCACACGCAGCTTCCCGGTTGGCGCCAAAGCCTGGCGGACCTCCGGACTAGGCGCTGTCCGTATGCTGGCGCACCCAGTCAACAACAGTGCAAGTACCACAGCCGATAAGCACGAAATCGTTCGCATCTTGTCCTCCTTCTTGTCCGGTGCTCTCTAACCGTAATGTATACCGCAAAACCTGCGGTATAAAAATGGCGCTGCAACATAATCTGGGCATCAAAACCTCCTGAGACTAGCTTGCCTGTTGGGTTTCAAGGCACCCGGCTATTTATTCAGCCAAATAAAAATCAGTGAAACCCCGCAAGCTGGTTTTGGTATGTGAGCTGCGAATTCCACTGCATCTGGCTGCTCATCGGTATTTTGACTATAGCCTGAGTCCTGAAAAAGCCCCTTTCGCTTTGAAGCGCTTTTTAAGCATGTGGCTTACTATTAATTTAGTAGCTGCTTGCGCCCGGATCTATTGGCCTCAAGCTTCTTTTAACCCTAAAAAATGGCACTTTTCAGGCCTTTAAACGCTTTCCCAGCCCCAATTCAAACGCCAGACATGCCTAAAAAAGCCATTTCTACCCTCTTTTCAACTGACTTTTAGGCCTCTAGTCCAATAAATTCGGGCGCAAGCAGCTCCTAAATATGTAGCATCCCAAAAACCTCACTTCGGTAAAAACAGCAGCCAGTACACCAGCAACAAGTTAAACAACACGCTGATGCCGAGCGCCATCTTCCACAGGGCTGTGGGGTCGCGTTGCATCAGGGGGCTGGGCGCTGGTGCACTCAAGGGGCGTGATGCGCCGCGCTCAAGGGCCAGCAGCAGTTCTTCGGCGGTTTCAAATCGCTGGCGTTTGTCGCGTGCCACGGCTTTTAGCACCACGTGGTCCAGCCAGATGGGGACTTCGGGGTTGTGGCGGCTGGGGGCTACTGGGTCGCGGTAGTAGCGGCCCACCTGGTAGGGCAGCACCTCGCCATAAGGCAGCTTGCCAGTGAGCAACTGGTACAGCGTCACGCCCAGGGCAAACAGGTCGCTTTGCGCGTCGGGTAGCTCGGGGGCTACCTCGCCTGCGTTGGTTTTGGCGCCATAACCCCCAAAGCCCCATTGCTCGGGGTTGATGTAGCTGGGTGTGCCTGCGTGCAGTGTGCGCATGGCTTCAGGCTCACGGCCTGACAGGGCCACACCCAAGTCAAGCAAGCGCAGCACGCCGCCAGAACCCTGATGCAGGTTGGCGGGTTTGATGTCGCGGTGAATCACGTTTTGCCGATGCAGTCGCCCAAGTGCTTTGGCAATCTGGGTGGTGGCACTCAAGGTTTGCGACACCGCCAGTTTGTGCTGACGGTCCAGCAGCTGTTGCAGGGTTTCGCCAGCATGCCAGTCATACAGCAAATAAAACGCGCTGGGGCTTTGGCCGTTGGGCAGGCTGTCGTAAATATTGACGAAATACTGCGCCGCACTGGACGACTGCATGCGCTTGGCCAGCCAGGCCTCGTGGGCCAGCATGGCGCGCTCTTCAGGGTCGTGGGCGCGTGCGGGGTGCAGGGTTTTGAGGGCGTAGAGTTTTTGCGAAGCTACGTCACGCATCTGGTAAAGCACATTGATGCCGTTGTCAGCCACCTCGGCGGTCATGACAAAGCCGTCGAGTGTGTCGCCAAGTTTGAGCCGGGCGGGTATACCGAGTGCCAACGCGTGCCGATTTTCATCTTGCAGGCTGGCATCCAGCAGGCCCCGCACGCGCACTGCCAGGGCGGTGGCGTTGTCGTGGCCGCCAGCCTCCAGCGCTGCATCGACAAGTTGCTGACACAAGGTTTGAGCGTCGGTGCTGCCATCGCCAGGATTTGAAAACGCCACCAGCGCTTTGATACGCTTGCTGTTCAAAACATTGTGAACACCATCAGACAGCAGCACAAACACATCGCCAACCAGCAGGTCGCCCTGCAAATAGTCCACCACCAACGTGTCTTCAGCACCCACACAGCGCAGCAACTGGTGCTTGAGGTCAGGGTGATCCACCACGTGGTCATTGGTGAGCTGGCTCAATTGGCCAGCCCTTAGCAGGTAAGCCCGCGTGTCGCCCACATGCGCCAGTGCATACGATTGCCCGCGCAGCACCACGGCCGTCAGCGTGGTTAAACCCAAAACCGGATGCCTGCGGCGATTCAGCCCAGCGAGCCAGCTGTTTTGCGCGCCAATGATACGGTCCAGGGCGACGGTGGTGTCCCAGGTTTCGGGCGTGCCGTAGTAGTCACGCACCAGGCTGGTCACGGTGGTTTGTGCAGCTTCCTTGCCCATGCCGCCGGTGCTGACGCCATCGGCAATCGCCACGATGGAGCCCATGCCCTCTTGTCCGGGCTCGGGCAGCATGGCGGCGCAAAAGTCCTCGTTGATGTCTTTGCGACCTTTCAGGGATACGAAACCAATGTCTATGTCAAATGCCATGCACCAGTCTACGCAATTTGCGTGCCCGCAATTGGTGCATTAGGTGTGATGGCGGTGATTCAGGCGTGGCACGAGGCTTGCAGGGTAAATCTTCAATAACTTTGGAGTGCTTCCTTGAAAAAATCAAAACTGGTGATGGTTGGTAACGGCATGGCAGGCGTACGCACCATTGAAGAGCTGCTGAAGGTTGCACCAGACCTGTACGACATCACCGTCTTTGGTGCAGAGCCGCACCCCAACTACAACCGCATTTTGCTTAGCCCGGTATTGGCAGGCGAGCAGACGCTGGACGAAATCGTGCTGAACAGCTGGGACTGGTACAAAGACAACCACATCACGCTGCACGCGGGCAAAAAAGTCGTCGAGGTAGACCGCATCAAGCGCATCGTGAAAGCTGACGACGGTACTGAAGTCGAATACGACCGCCTGCTGCTGTGCACGGGCTCTAACCCCTTCATCCTGCCCATCCCCGGCAAAGACCTGGACGGCGTGATTGCCTACCGCGACATTGCCGACACCAACGCCATGATTGATGCGTCTGTCAAATACAAGAATGCCGTGGTGATTGGCGGCGGCCTGCTGGGCCTGGAAGCCGCCCACGGCCTGATGCTGCGCGGCATGCAGGTCAGCGTGGTGCACGTCATGCCCACACTGATGGAGCGCCAGCTCGACAGCGTGGCGGGCAAGCTGCTGCAAAAGTCGCTTGAAGACCGGGGACTGAGGTTCCTCATGGGTGCGCAGACGCAAGAATTGGTGGGTGGGCCTGACGGAAGGGTCACCGCCATCAAATTCAAAGACGGCACTGAGCTGGCGACCGATTTGGTAGTGATGGCTGTCGGCATTCGCCCTAACACCGCGCTGGCCGAGTCGATGCGCATCCACTGCAACAAGGGCATTGTGGTGAACGACACCATGCAAACCACGACCGATGCACGTATCTACTCAGTTGGCGAATGCGCTGCGCACCGGGGCATTGCATATGGCTTGGTTGCACCGCTGTTTGAACAAGCCAAGGTTGCCGCCAACCACCTGGCGCAGTTTGGCATTGGCCGCTACACGGGCTCGCTCACCTCCACCAAACTGAAAGTTACCGGTATTGACCTGTTCAGCGCGGGCGACTTTATGGGCAGCGAGGGTGCGGAAGAAATCATCATGAGCGACCCGTTTGGCGGCGTGTACAAAAAGCTGGTCATCAAAGACGACAAACTGATTGGCGCGTGTTTGTATGGCGACACCGTTGATGGCAGCTATTACTTCAAGCTGCTACGTGACGGTCGCAGCGTGGCCGACATTCGCGACAAGCTGATGTTTGGCGAGTCCAGCATTGGCGACACCGGTCATGAAGGCCACACCAAAGCGGCCAGCATGCCCGACAGCGCCGAGGTCTGCGGCTGCAATGGCGTGAACAAGGGCACCATCTGCAAAGCCATTAAAGAAAAAGGCCTGTTCACACTCGATGAAGTGCGCAAACACACCAAGGCCAGCGCGTCTTGCGGGTCTTGCACCGGGCTGGTAGAGCAGATTTTGATGTTCACGGCCGGTGGCGACTATTCAGCCACTCCCAAGCTCAAAGCCATGTGCAGTTGCACCGACCACGGACACCAGGCCGTGCGTGATGCGATACGCACCAACAAACTGCTCACCATCAAGGACGTTCAAAAGTTCATGGACTGGAAAACACCCAACGGTTGCGCCAGTTGCCGACCGGGCATTAACTACTACCTCATCAGCACCTGGCCCAAAGAAGCCAAAGACGACCCACAAAGCCGCTACATCAACGAGCGCAGCCACGCCAACATTCAAAAAGACGGCACGTACAGCGTCATCCCCCGCATGTGGGGCGGTGAAACAACGGCCAGCGAGTTGCGCCGCATTGCAGACGCGGTTGATAAATACAAGATCCCTACTGTCAAGGTCACAGGCGGCCAGCGGATTGACTTGCTGGGCGTGAAGAAAGAAGACCTGGTAAACGTGTGGAAAGACATCGGTATGCCATCAGGCCACGCGTATGCCAAGGCACTGCGCACGGTCAAAACCTGCGTCGGTAGCGAATGGTGCCGCATGGGCACGCAAGACAGCACCCAAATGGGCAAAGACCTGGAGCGCGCTATGTGGCGCATGTACGCACCGCACAAGGTCAAGTTCGCCGTCAGCGGCTGCCCGCGTAATTGTGCGGAGTCAGGCATCAAAGACGTGGGCGTGATTGGTGTTGATTCAGGCTGGGAGATGTATATCGCTGGCAACGGCGGCATCAAAACAGAAGTCGCGCACTTTTTGGTGAAAGTGAAAACCGCTGAAGAAGTGCTGGAATACACCGGCGCGTTTTGCGAGCTGTACCGGCAAGAAGGCTGGTACCTGGAGCGCACGGTGCATTACGTGAGCCGCGTTGGCCTTGAGCACGTGAAGAAAAAAATCCTGGAAGACCACGAAGGCCGCAAGGCGCTGTGGGCCCAGTTGCAGTTTGCACTTGACGGTGAGCCTGACCCCTGGTTTGAAATGCAGAAGGCGGCAGTTGATACGCGGCAGTTTGATGCGATTTCGGCCTGAAAACAGCGTTTTTAAGGCATTTTCAGGTATCAAATAGGCCTCTAGCCCAATAAATTCGGGCGCAAGCAGCTACTTATTCAATAGCAAACAATTTAGGGACGAATATGAGCGAATGGAAAAAAATCTGCCTGGTGACCGACATACCGGTACTCGGCTCACGCCGCGTGTCACGCGCCCAGGGGCTGGACGTGGCCGTGTTTCGCAACGATGTCGATGGCGTTTTTGCCCTGCTGGACCGCTGCCCGCACAAAGGTGGCCCACTGAGCCAGGGCATCGTGTTTGGTGAAAGTGTGGCCTGCCCATTGCACAACTGGACGATTGACTTGAACGGCGGTTGCGCGAAGGCACCAGACGAAGGCTGCACGCCGAAGTTTGCGGTGAAGGTGGAAGGCGGTGCTGTGCATCTGGATGCGGCAGAACTGGCCACACTGGCCATTGACCTGACGCGCCCCAAAGCAGGCCCCGGCGCATCAACAGGCGCCATCGGTGACGAGAGCTTTGACGTGCAGGCACCGCACACGGCTTGATGGCTGATCAATGACTTTCTCGCCGATGACTGAAACCAAATCAACCTGCCCCTACTGTGGTGTAGGTTGTGGTCTCGCGCACGCGCGGACCACTTCGTGGCTTCATGAAACGCCGCAGCCTCTACTCGTCCGACATGGCTGAAACCAAATCCACTTGCCCCTACTGCGGCGTGGGCTGCGGCGTGATCATTGAATCAAGCGGCGACCAGATCACCGGCGTAAAAGGCGACCCCGATCACCCGGCAAACTTTGGGCGCTTGTGTACCAAGGGCTCAACCCTGGCGCTGACTGCCAGCGCCGCTGTGGCACGCCAGACCCGGCTGTTGCAGCCCATGCGCCGTGAACATCGCCATGAACAAGCCAAGCCTGTCAGTTGGGACAACGCGCTGGGTTTTGCCGCAGAATCATTTGCGCAAATCATCAAAGAGCACGGCCCCGATGCGGTGGGTTTTTACATTTCGGGCCAGTTGCTGACCGAAGACTATTACGTCTTCAACAAACTGGCCAAAGGATTGATTGGCACCAACAACGTCGACACCAACTCGCGCCTATGCATGAGCAGCGCGGTGGCGGGCTACAAGCAGACGCTGGGGGCTGATGCGCCGCCCAACTGCTACGACGACGTGAACCATGCGCAGTGCATTTTTATTGTTGGCAGCAACACGGCGTATGCACACCCGATTTTGTTCCGCCGCATTGAAGACGCCAAAGCGGCCAACCCGGCGATGAAAATCATCTTTTGCGACCCGCGCCGCACCGACACGGCCGAAATCGCCGACTTGTACCTGCCCATACAGCCCGGCACCGACGTGAGTCTGTTCAACGGCATGCTGCACATCATGCTGTGGGAAGGCTGGACGGACAGCGCTTACATTGCCGCGCACACTACTGGCTTTGATGCACTAAAAACCACGGTGCGCGACTACACACCCGACATCGTGGCAGAGACTTGCGGTATTAAAAAAGAAGACCTTTTTACCGCCGCCAAGATGTTTGCTACGTCTGCCGCAACCCTGAGCCTGTACTGCCAGGGCCTAAACCAGTCGAGCAGCGGTACGGCCAAGAATGCGGCGCTGATCAACCTGCACCTGGCCACGCACCAGATTGGCAAGCCCGGCGCTGGCCCGTTCTCGCTCACGGGCCAACCGAACGCCATGGGTGGCCGCGAGGTCGGTGGCCTGGCCAATTTGATCAGTGCACACCGCGACATGGCCAACCCCGAGCACCGGGCTGAAGTGGCCAGCCTGTGGGGCATCAACGATGTACCCAGCAAGCCCGGTAAAACGGCGGTTGAGATGTTTCAGGCAGCGGCCGATGGTGAAATAAAAGCGCTGTGGATAGCCTGCACCAACCCAGCCCAATCGATGCCCGACCAGGCCACCGTGCGCCGCGCGCTGGAGCGGGCCGAGCTGGTCATCGTGCAAGAGGCCTTTGCCACGGCGTCAACCTGCGACTACGCCGACCTGCTGCTGCCCGCCACCACCTGGGGCGAAAAAATGGGCACGGTAACGAATAGCGAGCGCCGCATTTCCAGGGTTCGCGCAGCAGTTGCAGCGCCGGGTGAGACGCGACATGACTGGGCCATTGCGGTTGATTTTGCGCAGCGGCTTGAACGCTTGCTCCCCACGCGGCCCACCCTCTTCCCCTACTCCCTAAGCAACGAAGCCGCAGGCGTTGAAACCATCTGGAACGAGCACCGCGAATCCACCCGTGGCCGCGACCTGGACATCACCGGCATGAGCTACGCCATGCTGGACGCCGCCCCGAAGCAATGGCCGCTTAAAACGGGCGAGAGCGTCGGCAAAGCACGTCTGTATGAAGACGGCATTTTTCCTACACCCGACGGCAAAGCCAGATTTGTCAACACCGTTTACAAACCCGTGGCTGAACCGCGTGAATCGCGTTACCCGTTTTCATTGACCACGGGCCGCCTGCGTGACCAGTGGCACGGCATGAGCCGCACGGGCACGCTGGGCAGATTGTTTGGCCATGTGGCGGAGCCCTCGGTGCAAATGAATGCCAGCGACATGGCGCGCAGGTTGCTTAAAGACGGCGATTTGGTGTACGTCACGTCCAAGCGCGGCTCGATTGTGTGCCGCTACAGGCCTCAAATGAAGTCGCGGCAAGCCAGGCATTTATCGCGATGCATTGGGGCAGCGAATATCTGAGCGGGCTGTCCAGCATTGGCGAGCCGCTGGCAGGCGTGAACGCCATCACCACGTCCGCCTATTGCCCCACGTCCAAGCAACCCGAGCTGAAGCACGCGGCTGTAAAAATTTTGAAGGCCGAACTCCCCTGGAGCCTGCTGGCCATGGCCTGGTTAACTGCGGGCGAGTCACTCGCGGCACGCAATGCGCTCAAGCCGTTGATGGCCGCCTTCCCCTTTACCAGTTGCGTGCCCTTTGCTAATTTTTCCAACAACACGGCCCTTGACCAGGGTGCCGCGCGTGAAGGCGTGCTGTTCAGGGCAGCCGCGCATGTCGTGCCGCCCGATGAGTTGCTGATGCAGATTGAAAGAATACTCGGGCTGACCAGCCACGACGTGCTGCACTACGCCGATAAAAAACGCGGCCAGCGCCGCACCGCCAAGCTGACTCGCATTGCTGACCGTGCTGAGTTGACAGGCTTTTTGCTGGCAGGCGACACCAGTGCGGAGGCATGGATCAAAACCGTACTTGAAGGCGAGTTGCCCGCACAAAGTTATGGCCGCCTGCTGCTGTCGCCGGGTGCCAAAGCGCCGGTAGCGGTTGAGGCGCGCGGCAAGCTGGTCTGCACCTGCCTGAACGTGACGGACACAGGGATTGACGCGTACTTGGCCAGCGCGCAAGGCAATGATGTTGAACGTTTTGCATCGCTACAAGCGGCGTTGAAATGCGGCACCAATTGCGGCAGTTGCGTGCCAGAGCTCAAACGCATGGTGCGCTCAGCCCCAAGTGCTGTGTCACGCAAGGTGATTCCCATCACGCAAGTCGCCTGAAAGTCTTGTTCGCTTTCGCGGACAATACAACCATGGGTATCAGTCACTACATCAAGGAAATAGGCCGCGGCAAAGACGGCGCACGGCCCCTGTCGCGCGAACAAGCCACAGACCTGCTGGGCCAGGTGCTGGACGGTACGGTCACCGACCTGGAGGTCGGTGCGTTTTGCCTGGCCATGCGCATCAAAGGCGAAACGCCAGAAGAAATGGCCGGATTTCTGGACGCAGTGCGCAGACGAATGAGCTTGGTGCCCGACAGCGGCCATCCGGTGGTCGTGCTGCCCAGCTACAACGGCGCACGCAAGCTGCCGCTGCTCACGCCACTGCTTGCACTGCTGCTGGCGCGCGAAGGTGTGGCGGTGCTCATCCACGGCACACCGACAGAAAACAGCCGTGTTTTTGTATCTGAAGTGCTTGAAGCCCTTCAAATACGGGCGCAAACAGCTCCTGAGTTAATAGCACCCGGCGAAGTGTTGTATATCCCCACCGAAGTCTTGTGCCCTGCCCTGAAGCGCTTGCTGGATGTGCGCCGTGTCGTGGGCCTGCGCAACCCGGCGCACAGTCTGGTCAAGCTGATGAACCCATGTGTGGGCAAGGCGCTGATTGTCAGCAGCTACACACACCCCGAATACGCGGTGTCGATGGCGCAAACCTTTGAGCTGACCCACACCAACGCCATGCTGCTGCGCGGCACCGAAGGCGAAGTGGTGGCCGACGCTCGCCGCATGCCGCAGATGGACGCCTTCATCAACGGCCAGCGGCAACTGCTGCAAGAGGCGCAGGCAGGTACTTTGAGAGACCTGCCCGACTTGCCCAAAACAACGGATGCCGCAAGCACTGCGGCGTATATTCAGCTGGTACTTGCAGGCCAGTTAGCCGTACCAGCATCGATTGCCATGCAGGTGGAACACATCTTGCGTCTTGTCAAACAACTATGAATCCCAACATCACTTTCGGCCAATGCACCCTTGTAGGCGCGGGCCCCGGCGACCCGGAACTGCTCACGCTCAAGGCCCTCAAGGCCATTCAAACCGCGACCGTGCTGTTTGTTGACGACCTGGTCAACCCCGACATCGTGGCTTTTGCCCAGCCCACCGCACGCATCGTGTACGTGGGCAAGCGCGGCGGCTGCAAATCAACACCGCAAGCTTTTATTGAAAAGCTCATGATCATGGCCGTGAAAGAAGGCGACAACGTGGTGCGCCTGAAGGGCGGAGACCCGTTTATTTTTGGCCGGGGTGGTGAAGAAATTGAAGCGCTGCGCGCCGCAGGCATTGAAGTCACGGTCATCAATGGCATCACATCAGGCCTTGCGGCCGTGACATCACTTGGCGTGCCACTGACGCACCGCGACCACGCGCATGGCGTGGTGTTTGTCACCGGCCACGCCAAGCCAGGTGATGCCGGCACAGACTGGGCACTGCTGGCATGCACTGCAGCGCAAGCGAAACTGACGCTGGTGATTTACATGGGTGTCGCAGGTTCAGAGCAGATTCAAAACGAATTGCTCAAAGGCTTGGCCGCCAGCACGCCAGTTGCCATCATTCAAAACGCCAGCTTGCCCACCCAGCGGCATGCGGTAGCCACGCTGGGCAACCTGCGCGCCACGATTGAGCGCGAGGGCTTGCAAAGCCCCAGCGTGATTGTGGTTGGCGATGTGTTGCAGGGCTTGGCGGCAGTAGCCAGCAGCGCTGCCAACCAGCAAAAACAAGCTTAAAAAGCTTACCTTTGCGGTATGCGGTGCCGCGCGATATGCGGCCCGCCATCGTTCATTTCCGCTGGCCGCAGCGCTGCATGCTTTGTCACCCGCCCTGCCATCCGTTTGCGCCACATCCGGAATGACGAGGCCTTCATCTCGCTGCGCATCAGGGCAATCACGGCTGATTCATTCAGCCCGAACTGCAGCTCAATCGCTTCAAACGTGGTGCGGTCTTCCCAGGCCATTTCAATGATGCGGGAAATGTCGGCGGTGCTCAGGTCGGTGGTCATGGTTTGAGGTTACAGCAAGAGACGGGCAGACTCTAAAATAGGGTTTCAGGCAGCAAAGTAAACGCTATTTATTTAATAGCTGCTTGCATCCGAATCTATTGGGCTAGAGGCTATTTTGACATTCAAATTCGACGTTGTGATCATTGGCGCAGGCGCTGCAGGCCTGTTTTGTGCCGCCATCGCTGGCCAGCGTGGGCTGAAGGTGCTGGTGATTGACCATAGCGAGAAAGTCGCGGAGAAAATCCGCATCTCAGGTGGCGGGCGCTGCAACTTTACCAACCGTGATGTGTCGCCTGCTAACTTTTTAAGCGACAACCCGCACTTTTGCCGCTCGGCGTTGGCGGGCTACTCGCCGCAAGACTTCATCGCCCTGCTGCACAAGCATGGCGTGCCGTTTCATGAAAAGCACAAAGGCCAGCTGTTTTGTGACCGCTCGGCAGAAGACATCATCAACCTGCTGCTGGCGGAGTGTGCAGCAGGCCAGGTAGAACGCTGGCAGCCTTGCAAAGTCGAGAAAGTGACGTTTTCAGGTATAAATAATACCTCGAGCCCAATAGATTCGGGCGCAAGCAGCTATCAAATTGATACCGACCGAGGACTGGTTGAAACGCCACAGCTCGTCATTGCCACGGGCGGTTTGTCGATTTCAAAAATTGGTGCAACCGACTTTGGCTACCGCATCGCCCAGCAGTTTGGGCTGCGTATGGTCGAACCTCGTGCCGCCTTGGTGCCACTGACGTTTGACGGTGATGCATGGCTGCCTTTTGCGCAACTGGCGGGTTTGGCGCTTCCCGTGCAGATTGAAACGGGCGCGCCAGACGCGACACCCAAGCAGCGGAAAAAAGCCACTGTGTTTACCGAAGACCTGCTCTTCACCCACAAAGGCCTGAGTGGCCCAGCGGTGTTGCAAATATCCAGCTTCTGGCGTGAAGGCCAAAGCCTGCGCGTCAATCTGGCGCCTGGGCAGGACCTGAGCTCAACGCTGCTACGCGCCAAAGCCAGCTCCAAAAAGCTCATTGCCAACGAACTCGCCAGCGTCGTGCCCAGCCGCCTGGCAGACGCCTGGGCCAGCACAGACGCAGCGCTGCAGCGCCCCATCTGCGATGCAACAGATAAAGCCCTTACCCATCTGGCCGAACGCCTGGCAGACTGGCAAGTCAAACCCAACGGCAGCGAAGGCTATAAAAAAGCCGAAGTCACGGCAGGCGGCGTAGACACCCGAGATTTATCGTCCCAGACCATGGAATCAAAACAACCCGGCATGTACTTCATTGGTGAAGTGGTGGACGTGACCGGCTGGCTGGGTGGGTATAACTTTCAATGGGCTTGGGCAAGTGGGTTTGCTTGTGGGAATGCGCTTTCATAAACCCGCAACGGGCACGGCGCATCTGCCTCCGCTCGTGTCCCCCGGGCTCTGCACGGCTGTCGCCGTGCACGCCTACTGGCGCACAGCGAACACATCCGCTATTGCGGATGCGAGCCCTCCTCCTTGACCTCGCTGCGGCAGACACGCTATGCCCGTTGCTAGATATGGTTTTTTTACAAGCTGGAAAATAGCCCTAAGAGCGGTTTGCCTGGGTGTTCTGCGGAGGTCAAGGAGGAGCCCCAAAGGGGCGGGGGACACGTAGCAGAACACTCAGGCACACCGCTCGCCTTCAACCAAGATCAGCGCGCTTCGAACCACGAAATCACCTTTTGCCCGTTTGGACTGCTATAATCGCAGGCTTTGCTAGCAAACCCGCATCTGGCCTGATTCTGATCAAGTCGCCGGCTTTCAAGATGCACAATTTTTGGACCTTCTGAACAATGACGACCATTCGCGTAAAAGACAACGAGCCCTTTGACGTAGCGCTGCGCCGCTTCAAACGTACCATTGAAAAACTCGGCCTGCTGACCGACTTGCGTGCACGTGAGTTTTATGAAAAGCCAACCGCTGAGCGCAAGCGCAAAAAAGCGGCTGCGGTCAAGCGTAACTACAAGCGTATTCGTGCCATGCAGTTGCCGAAGAAACTGTTCTAAACAGAACAGCTTTACCGCAACGCAAAAAGCCCGCATGATTGAGTTCTGCGGGTTTTTTCATTTCTAGCCCCAGATCATCAGGATACAAACCATGCTACTCAAAGACCAAGTCACCGAAGACATGAAAACCGCCATGCGCGCCAAAGACAGCGAGCGCCTGGGCACCATCCGCCTGCTGCTGGCGGCGTGCAAGCAAAAAGAAGTCGATGAACGTGTGGTGCTTGACGATGTGCAAGTCATTGCCATCATCGACAAAATGATCAAGCAGCGCAAAGACAGCATCGAAGCCTTTACCAAAGCGGATCGCAAAGACATGGCCGACAAGGAAGCGCAAGAGATCACGGTGCTGACCGCCTACCTGCCCGCGCGTCTGAGCGCTGATGAAGTGCTGGTTGTGGTCAAAGCCATCGTGGCTGAGCTGGGAGCCAGTGGCCCCGGCGATATGGGCAAGGTAATGGGCGCTGCCAAGGCCAAGCTGGCCGGCAAAGCCGAAATGGGCCAGATATCAAGTGCTGTCAAAGCTGCGCTGGCGGGCTAGCAACTTAAAAACATAAAACAGGAGTGTGATGATGCCGAAAAACCTGCTTAAAAGTGCTGTAACCCAATTAATTCGGGCGCAAGCAGCTACTTTTTTAATAGCGTCTTTCGTAGCTTCATTCACGCTCATCAGCGCTCAGGCTCAAACCGCGCCCGCCCCTGTAACCGAGCCCAGCCTGCCCTACACCGTCAAGCCCAAAGACAAGCTGATCGTGATGACCGAGCTGCTGTTGAACAACCCCAAAGACTGGACAGAAGTCGCGCGCTTTAACCGCCTGAAAAACCCCAACGCCATCAGCCCAGGTCAGGTCATCAACATCCCGACGCGGTTGATGAAGTCGCAACCGGTGGAAGGCAAGGTAATTAGCACTTATGGCGACGTGCAGCTTGCAGGCGTCAAGGCCGAAGTAGGCAACACCATCAGCGAAGGTGCCAAATTGCAGACCGCCGCCAACAGCTCGGCGGTGATTGAGCTGGCTGACGGCAGCCGCCTGACGCTGCTGCCCAACACGCTGGCCGAGGTTGTGACCAGCCGCAGCTACGCAGGGCGCGACGCAGCCGCCAGCGGCACCACCCATTTATTTTCAGGCCTGATCCGCCTGGCGCAAGGCGCAATGGACGCTGTCGCCTCTAAAACCACCCGCCGGGCCACGCCGCTGCAAATTCAAACCCCCACCTCCGTGGTGGGCGTGCGCGGCACCCAGTTCAGGGTGGCCTACGACGGCCCCGTCACGCAAAATGCCCGCACCGAGGTGCTGGAAGGCCTGGTCAAGGCAGACAACACGGCGCAGGGCACGGGTGCAGACATTGCGCAGGGCAAAGGGGCTGTACTGAACCCAGGCGTTAAAACGATTCAGGTGGTTGACCTGCTCAAAGCACCCGATTTGTCAGCCACCCCTGGCGACATCTTCAAGCCCCTGGCGCTGTGGCCCATGCCTCTACTGGCCGGTGCCAAAAGCTACCGTGTGCAAATTGCGATTGACGACAGCTTCAGCAAAATCGTGCGTGACCTGGTGGTCACCAGCGGCAGTGCCGACCTGGCCAGCCTGCCCAATGGCGGCTGGTTTGCGCGGGTGCGCGGCATTGATGCGGCCGGTATTGAAGGCTACGACAGCGCCAAGGCCGTGCAGGTGGTGCTGCCGCCACCGCCGTTTGTACCGCCTACGCAATGGAGCATCAGCGCTGACCGGATAGATGTCGTCAACGGGCGGCATATTTTGCAGTTCAGCCAGCTGGGGCTGGACGCCAGCCACACCATTGTGGCCAGGGTAACAGCTGACATGCAACCTGGTGTGCGCCTGGCAGAAGGCAGTGCCAAAGGTGACACGATGCGCATCAACCTGGACCTGGGCTTTCTTGAGCCCGGCGCGCAACTGCTGTTGAGCCTGACAGTGACCCAGGCCGACGGTGCCAAGGTGATTCCGCTGACTTACCGCTTTGCCAGCCTGGGTGGCTGGGGCTGGGCTGAAGGTACATTAAAGAGTGTGACGACTGGCAAGCCTTGAGCGTTTGAAGCTGGCGTTGTAGAAAACCTGGAAAATCCGTCATGCATCTTGTTTTAAGCTCAAAATTCAATAAAAAAACGCTTGTATCCCAATCGATTCGGGTGCAAGCAGCTCTTTTTTTAATAGCGTCTTCTGCGGCGCTGTTTGCCCATGCACAAACGCGCACGGTCGAGCCCAGCCTGCCCTACATCGTCAGATCAAGCGACAACCTGAGCAAATTTGGCCGCGAGATGCTGACCAGCCCACGGGCCTGGGGCGAGGTCGCCAAATACAACCAGCTCAAAGACCCGGACGTGATCTTCCCCGGTCAAAAGCTGGACATTCCGCTGCGTTTTTTAAAGTCCAAGCCATCGACAGGCAAAGTCATCAGCGCGGAAGGCGACGTGACATTGCAAGGCAGTGGCATGCAGGCGGGCGCAACGTTTGCAGACGGTGCAAAAATCAAGACGGGGGCCAACAGCTCAGCGGTGATTGAACTGGGCGATGGCAGCCGCGTGAAAATTTTGCCCAACAGCCTGGCCGAAGTGGTGACCAACCGCGACTACGCCATGCGGGATTCGTCCAAGAGCGGCTCCACCAACTGGTTTTCAGGCCTGATGCGCCTGACAGAAGGCGCACTGGAGGCGCTGGCCAGTAAAACCGCCAAGCGTGCCAAAGAATTGCAGGTAGAAACGCCCACCTCGCTGGTGGGTGTGCGCGGCACAGAATTTCGCGTTGCGTTTGACGACCCACTGGGCAAAGCCGCGCGTACAGAAGTGATTGAAGGCAAGGTACGCGCTGACAACCCGGCCCAGCAAAGCGGCGCTGACCTGCCGATGGGCACGGGTGCGGTGGTCAAACCCACTGAAAAAGAAGTCAAGGTGGTGGTTCTTTTGCCTGCGCCTGACCTGACAGGCATCCCGTCAGAAGTGCTCAAGCCGCAAGGCAGCTGGCCGATGCCCACACTGGCGGGCGCCAGCGCCTACCATGTGCAGGTGGCCAGCGACGAGCAGTTTGACAAGATCGTGCGCGACCTCAAAGTTGCTGGCAACGCCAGTGCCGACCTGGGCAGCCTGCCCAACGGCAACTGGTTTGCCCGCGTGCGCGGCATTGATGCGGTGGGGCTGGAAGGCTTTAACACCGTCAAGCTGATTGCCGTGAAAGACGGCGAGTGGCGCGTCACCTATTCAAGCGTCAGCGTGGTGGAAGGCAAAACCGTGTTGAGCTGGCTGGGCCAGCAAGCAGGCGGGCTGGCCATGGCAGACAGCAACTATTCAGCCGTGCTGGCGCGTGATGCAGCCCTGACGCAAGTCATCAGCACCGCGCAAGGCAACGACGGCAAGGCCAGTCTGGTGCTGGGCGATTTAAAACCCGGCGTGTACTACATCCGCATGCAAAACGCTACAGGCTTGCGCAGCGAAACCTATCGGCTGGAGCTGTCAGGCAACTGGGCGCAAACCGAGTTTGACAAGACATCTGCATTACAGGCTGTTAAATAATGTCCGCATTCAACAAGGCCGCCCTGCTGGCAGATGGATCGATGACCGCAGCCGACATGCTGGCCGAAACGCTTGCCCGCATTGCCGCTGAAGACGTGACGCTGGGCGCGTTCACGGCACTGCTGGACTTGCCCGCTGCACTTGGGCAACTGAAGCAATTACAAACGACCGGCATGGGTCCGTTACAAGGCCTGCCCATCGGCGTCAAAGACATTTTTGACACGGCCGACTTGCCCACCCGCTATGGTTCAGCGCTGTATTCAAGCGGCAGCCAGACTGACCAGACACCCAGAGTTGATGCCGCCATGATTGGCGCCATACGCCGCGCTGGCGGGCTGGTGATTGGCAAAACCAGCACCACCGAGTTTGCTTTTTTAAACCCCACCAAAACACTTAACCCCAACGCTCCGGGCCGCACGCCGGGTGGCTCGTCGGCGGGTTCTGCTGCGGCTGTGGCTGCTGGCCTGGTGCCGTTCGCCGTCGGTACGCAAACCGGCGGTTCGGTGGTCCGGCCTGCATCGTATTGCGGCGTGACGGGCTTCAAGCCCAGCTTTGGCCTGCTGCCCACGCCGGGCATCAAGTGCTTTTCATGGTCGCTTGACACCGTGGGCCTGTTTGCCAGCAGCGTGCGTGATGTCGCCTGGTTTGCTGATGTTGTCAGTGGCTTTGCCTTGGCTCTGGGCGACACAGCACCCCCAAAAATCTGGCGAGTGGGCGTGCCTACGGCTTACCCGTGGGGGCCGGTATCACCCAGCGCGCAGCTTGCAATCGACACCGCTACAGCCGCATTGCGCCGCCAGGGTGCAGAGGTCATCAACATCACCCTGCCCGCGTGGATGAAAGACGTGTTTGAGGCACAGGACGTGATTCAGGGCTTTGAGGTCTGGCGCAGCATGGCGCGTGACATTGATGCGCATCCACAGGCTTTTTCAAAGGTGCTGCGAGACTACCTGATGGCTGCCAGCAGCATCAGCGCACAGGCTTACGAGGCAGCGCAGCAAACAGCCCATGCCGGCCGCAATGCGTGCACCGACTGGTTTGGTGCGTTCGATGTGCTGATGACTCCCAGCGCGCCTGACGAAGCGCCGCCGGGCTATGCCAGCACGGGTGCATCCACCTTCAACCGCGCCTGGACGCTGCTGGGTTTGCCGTGCGTGAATGTGGCGGGCGCTGTGGGTGTGACGGGTAACCCGATGGGTCTGCAAATCATTGGCGCACCGCGTGCTGACAGGCAGTGTCTGGCGGCGGCTGATTTTGTGGAACGTGCGCTGAAAGCTTCAGCCTGAAAATCGGGGCTTATTTGCCCAATTACTTGCCCATCAATTGGGTCAGCTTGTCGGCTTCAAACGTGCATTCAAGCGCCGCATCACTCGGCACACAGTCTTTGTCGTTGCCGTTTTTCGACAGTTTTTCAATCGCCTGCCACAGCAGCGCAATCTGCTGCTCCTGGGTTGATGCGTTGTCGATCAAGCCCTTCATGGCGAGTGACACCGGATCGTCATCCAGCGTGATGCCGTAAGCGCTGAAAGTTGTTGGCGTCACGTCTGCAGATGCATCACTTTTCGACGGAATAATCCGCGCCGGAATACCCACCGCCGTCGCCCCCGCAGGCACCGGCTTGATAACCACCGCGTTGCTGCCAATCTTGGCCCCATCGCCCACCAGAAAACCACCCAGCACCTTGGCCCCGGCACTGACCACCACGTTTTTACCCAGCGTGGGGTGGCGCTTTTCGCCCTTGTACAACGAGGTGCCGCCCAGCGACACGCCCTGATAAATGGTGCAGCCATCGCCAATTTCAGCCGTCTCGCCCACCACCACGCCCATGGCATGGTCAAAAAACACGCAGGTGCCGATTTTTGCACCGGGGTGAATCTCAATGCCCGTCAGCCAGCGCGACATGTGAGAGATAAAACGCCCCAGCCACTTGAAGCCGTTGTTCCAGCACCAGTGCGCGCGGCGGTGCAGCACCAGCGCATGCAGGCCGGGGTAGCAGGTCAGCACCTCCCAGGTGGTGCGGGCGGCCGGGTCGCGGTCAAGGATGCAGGCGATGTCGGATTTGATTCGGGAAAACATGGGCTTGAGTTTAGTGCTCTGTGGTGATGTGTGCTGGCGGCGCGTTTTTGATCATCATCTTCGCCATGCCGCGCAGGATGTGGATCTCCTCCGGGCTCAGTTGTGCACGGTTCACGAGCTGGTTCAGGCGCGGCATGAGCTTTTTAGGCGCAACGGGGTCCAAAAAATCAATGGCAATCAAAGCTTCTTCCAGGTGCTTCAGCATGCCTGCCACCTCTTTCGCATCGGCCAGTTTGGGCATTGTCGTGGCCTGCTGAACACTAAAACCACCTAGCGCCTCACGCCAGTCATAGGCAATCAATTGCACCGCCGCCCCCAGATTGAGCGAGCCAAAATTCGGATCCGTCGGGATGCTCAAAGCCACGTTGCAACGGTACACGTCTTCGTTTTGCATGCCAAAGCGCTCAGAGCCGAACAAAAAGGCCACGCCTTCGGGTTTTTCAGCGTTTTGGGTCATTTTTAGGTCGTTTTCACCTATCAAATCAGCCTCTAACCCAATAGATTCGGGGGCAAGCAGCTCCTGATTTAATAGCGTCCTGAAATGCACACGCGGCGCCAGGGTGGGCGGCCCAAAGTCGCGCGGCGTCATGGCGGTAGCGCACAGGTGGGTCATGCCGCCAAGCGCCTCATCAAGCGTGTCCACAATGCGTGCGTTCTTCAAAACATCGAGCGCGCCACTGGCCCGCTGAATGGTTTCTTCACGCCGCAGCACATTGGCCCAGCGCGGTGCCACCAGCACCAGGTCGTCAAAGCCCATGACTTTCATCGCACGCGCCGCAGCGCCCACATTGCCTGCGTGGCTGGTGTTGATCAGGATGAAACGGGTTTTCAAGAGATGGCCTGCGAGGTCACAAGGTAAAATGCACATTGTCGCTGCCCCCGATTGTCGGATTACAGCCTGTCCCGTTCTTTCCCACCTTTATGTCAGCAAACCTGCACCCCATGCTCAACGTGGCCATCAAGGCTGCGCGCGCCGCCGGCGCCATCATTAACCGCGCCGCGCTTGACGTTGAATCGGTTCGTGTCTCGACCAAGCAAATCAACGACTTCGTCACCGACATCGACCAGAAAGCCGAAGCCGCGATTATTGAAACTTTGCTGACAGCCTACCCCACCCACGGCATTCTGGCCGAAGAATCGGGCAGCGAGCACGGCGCAGCGGGTTCTGACTTTGTGTGGATCATTGACCCGCTAGACGGCACGACCAACTTCATTCACGGCTTTCCTGTTTATTGCGTCAGCATTGCGCTGGCCGTCAAAGGCAAGGTTGAACAAGCCGTGGTGTATGACCCCACCCGCAACGATATTTTTTGCGCCACCAAAGGCCGTGGCGCGTACATGAACGACCGCCGCATCCGCGTGTCCAAACGCACGCAACTCAAAGAGTGCCTGATATCCACTGGCTTCCCCTACCGCCCCGGCGACAAGCTCAAGCAGCACCTGAGCATGCTCGGCGAAATCATCAGCCAGACAGCAGGCGTACGCCGCCCCGGCGCTGCCGCGCTTGATCTGGCCTACGTGGCCGCTGGTTTTAGCGACGGCTTTTTTGAAAGCGGCCTCCAACCCTGGGACGTGGCTGCGGGCTCGCTGCTGGTGACTGAAGCAGGCGGCCTGGTCGGCAACTACACCGGTGAGTCAGAGTTTTTGCACGAGAACGAATGCGTCGCCGCCAACCCGCGCATCTACGGCCAGATGGTCGCCACCCTGGCCAAGTACAGCAAGTTTGAAGCAGCGCCCAAGCCGATAAAAACATCTGTGGGCAGGGCTGTGGTGGACGCAGAAGTCACACCAGACAATGCGGTTGAAGACGCTTTCGTTGCAGCAAAGCCAACACTCACGGCCAAACCCCGCCGCATCAAGCCAGCGCAGGCTCCAGCACCAGACGCGCCGTTTTAACCCCCCGCTACACTTTTGGCGTGACGTCAAAACCAGCCACACCAGCCCTGCCAGAGGGCAACCACACGCCCATGATGCGCCAGTACCTCGCCATCAAGGCCGAGTACCCCGACACGCTGGTGTTGTACCGGATGGGAGACTTTTACGAGGTGTTTTTTGCGGATGCTGAAAAGGCCTCGCGGCTGCTGGGCATCACGCTGACCAGGCGTGGCGCGACGAATGGCGAGCCGATACAAATGGCAGGTGTGCCTTTTCATTCGCTTGAAGGCTACCTGGCCAAGCTGATCAAGCTTGGGGAATCAGTCGCGATATGCGAGCAGGTCGGCGATGTGGCCACCAGCAAAGGCCCGGTGGAGCGCAAGGTGGTGCGCGTGGTCACGCCCGGCACGCTGACAGATACCGAGCTGCTCGGTGACAAGACTGAATCGGTGCTGCTGGCGGTACACCAGGGCGCACGCAACACCTGCGGCCTGGCCTGGCTTTCGGTCACGCAGGGGCAGATCAGCCTGGCTGAATGCGCCAGCGACGAACTTGAGGCCTGGATAGCCCGCATCGCGCCCAGTGAGCTGATTTACAACGTGGATGTGACGCCTTCATTTGAAGCACGATTAAAAAACATTCGCTGCGCAGTAGCAGCCCGGGCTGCCTGGCAGTTTGATTCAGCACTCGGCGCACGCCGCCTGCTGGAGCAGCTCAAGGTGGCCTCGCTGTCGTCATGGCATGCGGAAGCCTTGCACCAAGCCCACGCCGCCGCCGCCGCCCTGCTGGGCTATGCAGAGCACACCCAGGGCCGCACATTGCCGCATGTGCAGGCACTGCAAGTGGTGCGTTCGGGTGAGCTGATTGAGCTGCCACTGACGACGCGCCGTAACCTGGAGCTGACCCAAACCCTGCGTGGTGAGGATTCACCCACACTGTTTTCATTGCTCGACACCTGTGCGACGGGGATGGGCAGCCGTGCCCTGAAAAGCTGGCTGCTGGCGCCCCGTCGTGACCGCGCCGAGGCGACCGCTCGACTTGAGGCCATCACGCATTTGCGCGGCGGAATGCAGCAAACACTGCGCGCCCAGCTAAAAGGTTCAAGCGACGTGGAGCGCATCACCGCCCGCATTGCGCTGCGCCAGGTGCGCCCGCGCGAGCTGGTGGCCCTTACTCAGACGCTATCAAAAACAGAGCTGCTTGCGCCCGAATCCATTGGGCTACCGGTACTTTTGGCGGGTATTTTTAGCGATTTACAGCCCCCAGACGGTTGTGCGGCGCTGCTCAAGCGCTTTTTGCTCGACGAACCCGCCGCGCTGGTGCGTGATGGCGGGGTGATCAATCACGGCTGCGATGCAGACCTGGACGAGCTGCGCAACATACAAACCAACTGCGACGCGTTTTTGCTGGACCTGGAAGGCCGTGAAAAGGCCCGCACCGGCATCACCAACCTGCGCGTGCAGTTCAACAAGGTGCATGGCTTTTACATCGAGGTCACGCAGGGCCAGGCCAGCAAAGTGCCCGACGACTACCGCCGCCGCCAGACACTGAAAAACGCCGAGCGTTTCATCACGCCCGAGCTCAAAGCCTTTGAAGACAAGGCCCTGTCGGCGCAAGAACGCGCATTGGCACGCGAGAAGTTTTTATACGAGCAGTTGCTGGACGAGCTGCAAACCTTCATCCCCGCATTGGGCAAACTGGCACGCGCACTTGCCTGCCTCGATGCACTTTGCGCTTTAGCCGAGCGCTCGTTAACGCTCAATTGGGCGGCACCCGTGTTCGTAAACCAGCCCTGCATTGACATCACGCAGGGTCGCCACCCAGTGGTCGAAGCGCGGTTGGCAGAAACAACCGGCGGTTCATTCATCGCCAATGACTGCAGCCTGCACGCCAGGCAGCGCATGCAGGTGATTACCGGCCCCAACATGGGCGGCAAGTCAACCTATATGCGGCAGGTCGCGCTGATTGTGCTGCTGGCCAGTGTCGGCAGCTATGTGCCCGCTACCGCCTGCCGACTGGGGCCGATTGACGCGATTCACACCCGCATCGGCGCGGCCGATGACGTGGCCAACGCGCAATCGACCTTCATGCTCGAGATGACAGAAGCCGCGCAAATTTTGCACACCGCCACCCCGCACAGCCTGGTGTTGATGGACGAAATTGGGCGCGGCACATCGACCTTTGACGGGCTGGCTTTGGCGGGCGGCATTGCCGCATACCTGCACAACAAAACGCAGGCCTTCACGCTGTTTGCCACGCATTATTTTGAGCTGACCGAATTCCCCGCGCAGCACCACGGCGCCATCAATGTGCATGTGAGCGCGGTGGAGTCTGGCAACAACATTGTGTTTTTGCACCACATTGAGCCCGGCCCGGCCAGCAAAAGCTATGGTATTGCGGTGGCCAAACTGGCGGGTGTGCCGGGTGCAGTGGTCAACCACGCACGGCATGCATTGAACGCATTGGAAGCGCAGCAAACAGACGCACGTGCGCAGGTTGATTTGTTTGCAGCGCCGCCAGAAGTCATCGTTGAAAAAAGCGCCGTGGACAAGGCATTGGGTACGATAGACCCTGATGCACTCAGCCCACGTGAAGCGCTTGATGCCCTCTACCAATTAAAAAAACTGCACAACCAGAACTGATTGAAAAACATGACTTATTGCGTCGCCATCAAACTCAATGCAGGGCTGGTTTTTTTATCTGACTCGCGCACCAACGCAGGTCTGGACCAGATCAGCACCTTTCGCAAAATGATCATTTATGAAAAGCCAAATGACCGCTTTATGGTGCTGCTGTCAGCGGGCAATTTATCCATCTCACAATCGGTGCGCGAAATCCTGCAAATTGAACAATTAAAAGACCACGACGGTGGCCCGCCAGTGACCATCTGGAATGCCAAAAGCATGTTTGATGCAGCGCGTGTGCTGGGCTCGGCAATACGCCGCGTGCACGAGCGCGATGGTGACGACCTGCAACGCTCAGGCGTTGATTTCAACGTATCGATGGTGTTTGGCGGGCAAATCAAGGGCGAAGGCATGCGCCTGTTTCAGGTCTATTCAGCTGGCAACTTTATTGAAGCCACGAGCGAAACACCGTACTTTCAGGTCGGCGAGTCCAAATACGGCAAGCCGGTGCTTGACCGCGTCATCACCCCCGAAACGCCGCTGGACGAAGCCGCCAAATGCGCGCTGGTGTCGATGGATTCCACCCTCAAATCAAACCTGTCGGTAGGCCTGCCGCTGGACATGGTGGTGTATGAGGAAGGCAGCTTTGCCAGCAACAAGGTTGTATGCATTGACCAGGACAACCCCTATTTCAAGATGCTGCACGACAACTGGGGCAAAAAGCTGCGTGAGGTGTTTGACAGCATTGAAGACCCAATGTGGACAGGCGGCGCAACCCAGGTGCCGCTGCTCACACCGCTGACGCGCAACCAGCCGCTGCGCAAAATCTCTTCACCTGAAGAAAAACTGATTTGACGCTTTCATCTATGGCTTCTTCTGCGGCGCCAGCACCCAAGCCGCTCGTTATTTTTTCTCACGGCAACAGCTTTCCGGCCAGCACTTATGGGGTGATTTTTCGCCAGCTGGAAGCGCGTGGCTACGCTGTCAAGGCGATTGAAAAGTTTGGCCATGACCCGGCCTACCCGGTCACCAGCAACTGGCCGCACCTGGTGCAGCAGTTGGCGGACTTCAGCACCCAGCAGGTTAAAAAATCTGGTCAGGCGGTGTTTTTGGTCGGCCACTCACTGGGCGGGTTTTTAAGCCTGATGTGCGCTGCCCGCCACCCTGAGCTGGGCGGCAAGGCGGTACGCGGTGTGGTGCTGCTGGACTCGCCCCTGATTGGCGGCTGGCGCGCTACGGGCCTCAGCCTGGCCAAACGTACCAGCCTGGTGGGTTCGGTGTCACCTGGTGTGGTCAGCCGAAAGCGCAAGCACCAATGGCCGGATATGGATGAAGTTTGGGCTTATTTCCGCAGCAAAAAAGCCTTTGCGCGCTGGAACGACGAGGTGCTGCGCGACTACATCGAGCAAGGCACGCATGACGACGCAGACCTGCGCGCCTTGAGCTTTGACCGCGATGTAGAAACCGCCATTTACAACACCCTGCCCCACAACCTGGACCAGCTCATCAAGCGGCATCCGCTCAAATGCCCGGTCACGTTTATCGGCGGGCGTCAGTCGCAAGAGATGAAACAGGTGGGCATGGCGCTTACCGAGAAGGTCAGCAAGGGCCGCATCATGATGCTGGACGGCAGCCATCTTTTCCCGATGGAAAGACCTGTGGCCACAGCAGCCGCCATTGAAGCCGCGCTGCTGAACATGACAAGTTGAAAAACTAAGCCGCCCAGGTCACCAGGCCGCTCCAGGCCGTGGCCAGCACCACCACCCCAAACGCAATGCGGTACCAGGCAAACGGCACAAAGCTGTGGCTGGATATGTAGCGCAGCAACCAGCGGATGCACAGCCAGGCGCTGATAAACGAAAACAGCAGCCCCACCGCAAACATCGGCACATCGCCCACGCTCAGCAGCGCGCGCTCTTTGTACAGGCTGTAAGCGCCTGCGCCTATCAGTGTGGGCATGGCCAGAAAGAATGAAAAGTCGGTTGCCGCCTTGCGCGACAGGCCCAGCAGCATGCCGCCAATGATCGTGGCGCCGCTGCGGCTGGTGCCGGGCACCATGGCCAGCGTTTGCACCAGCCCCACCTTCAGCGCGTCTAGCCAGGTCATGGCTTCCACACTGTCGATACGCGCTGCGGCCGGGTTGTTTTTTTGGCGCTTTTCAGCCCACAAAATAATAAAACCGCCAATGATGAAGGTGCTGTCCACCACCACGGGCGTGAACAGATGGGCCTTGATGGCCTTGCCAAACAGCAGGCCCAATATCACCGCAGGTATAAACGCTATCAATACATTCAGCACAAACTGCTGCGCCTGCTTGTCGGTTGGCAGTGCAATTACCGTGTCACGTATCTTTTGCCAGTACACCAAAATCACGGCAAAAATCGCACCTGTCTGAATGGCAATGTCAAACACCTTGGCTTTTTCGTCGTCAAATCCCAGCAGCGCACCCGCCAGAATCAGGTGGCCCGTTGATGAGATGGGTAAAAATTCAGTCAGGCCTTCAACGATGCCCATGATGGCGGCTTTGACTAGCAGGGTAATGTCCACAAACGCTCCTGAAATGGAGTTGCAATTATCGCCGCTGCGGTTTTGGCGAGGAATGCCAGCATTTGCCTGTCACTGCATGTAACCAGCGTCCTACACAGCTTTAACGCGGCTGCGGTTGTAATAAAGGCAGATATCTGAAAACTCAACAACAACCCGAGGACCACATGAAATCAACACACAACACCGCCAAAGCCTATGGCAAAAGCGCACTCGCAACTTTGGCTATGGTGGCAGGCACAGCCGTCCTGATGGCCGCTTGCTCCAGCGTCAAGCCGCCTGCCAAAGAATACAGTCAGGACAGACTGGTCGAAGCCATTCGCGTACCTGCGGGCAATGTGGTTGTTCTGGAAACCACAGGCGTTGGCGTTCTTAATTACGAATGCCGCGCCAACGTAGCAGCCACTGGCGCGATTGGCTGGGCGCTGGCTACGCCAAAAGCAGACCTGATTGACCGCACTGGCAAAAACATTGGCAGCTACGGTGGCCCACC
>JANOWR010000175.1:0-95186 GCA_031417995.1 Polaromonas sp.
CAATGAATACGTGCGCGAACAGCTATTAAATCAGGAGCAACTTTCAAAGTCTGCGTGAGCGCTATGGCGCGTTAGTCATGGCGTTCGATGCCAATGTGTCCCTCAATGGAATGATCAAGCCGTGATTTTGGTTGAGAATCACATCAAAATTGAAACAGGTCAGCTGTTACGTAATGCCGGGTTTGTCGCTACTTTATCGAAGCAAACTATCTAACTGGAGAGGAGTCAAATGCCGTTTTTTACAGAGAAACTTGACATGTTGCGTTGCAGTGCCTTGCGGCTTAAATTACGGGAGGGCTTCGGATGGCCAACTGTCCAAATTGCTCGGCTCAGCTAGACATTCGCGCAGCGAGTTGTTCTGGTTGCAATGCAAAGTTCAGCGAGTCCGGTTCTTGGAGGCCGGTGGCGGAAGCTGAAGACGAACGATTAGTGTGGGCGCAGCCGCAGCCGCAGCCGCAGCCGCAGCCGTTAGAGCACATCGATGCCAGCCGGGTTGTTTTGTCAGGCATCTTTGCCTTAGTGACATGTATTGCTGCAGCCTGGATCTGCTACTTGTTGCTCAAAGGAAATGCTCAGTTGCTCGGTCGTTCACCAACGACTAGGTCTTATTTCGACGCAATCGTCCTTAGCAGTGGCTGGCTAATTTTTCCGCTTCTAGCTGGGGCCTCGTCAGCCCTATTTGTAGTCCCTCGGAAACTGCCATGGTTCGGGTTTGTAGTCGTATTCATCGGCACCGTCATGTTGCACAACGTCGAACCTAGCTTCATTCTCCTGCCTATCTACGCAATTCTCTTGTTCGGGTCTTACTGGCTCGCAGGTCATGCTGTGGCGCATGCGAAGAATTGGATGGCATTGCCGATTTCGATTTTCTTCGCCAGCATCATAGTGAGCGGAGTAATTTGGTACGCCCATTTGGCCGAGGATCACTTAGAGGCAAAGGCGCGGGCGTTGTGCGCAGCTTCATCAAATGGTATGAAAGCAGGTGAGGTGCTCGCCTTGGCTCAGCGAGACCGGGCGGGACCCGATCCTGTCCGTTGGCTACTGATCGATGATCAGGTGAAAGCCGGTGAGGGGAAACTGGGAGTCGGCTACCGAAGCGATATGGTCATGCGGGTCTATAACTGCGACTTGAAGATTTCCAACGGTGCAGTTGCCAGTGCGACGTTTAGTCTCAAATAGCATGCGTAGTAGCAGGACTCGGCCGCATCTAGAACAGTCGGTAGAAGAATCTAGAAGTATCGTAGTCAGATTCCAATTAATTTTGCTCCTAGGAACAATTGTAGGAACAATTGGGAACAATTGGGGTCATGGGAACAATTGGGGTCAGACTCCAATTAATTCACTTATGCGTTGATTTTGTTGTCAAATATGATGCTAGCCCAGTCAATACGAGTGCAAAGAGCTCCCGTTTTTATAGCACATTAACTGCTGAGCTATCGACCATTTGATCGAAAATCAACGTACAAAACTTGCCTCGTGGTAATCTGAAGCCCATGAACCAAATATCTGTTGCCGACATTTTGGAGCTGCCACTGCAGGAGCGTATTCAACTCGTTGAAGTGATTTGGGAAAGCATTGCCGCCTTCCCGAACGCCATCGAGGTTTCCCCTGAGCTAAAGACCGAGCTCGACGCGCGTTTGGCCGACTTTGAGCGAAACCCAGAGGCCGGTTATTCGTGGGATCAAGTCAAGGCGCATTTGAAAAGCGGCTCGTGGCGTACCGCCTGAAGTTTGCTGGTCGCGCAGTTCGGGAAATTGGCGAAGCGTTCGACTGGTATGAGGAACAGAGCGAAGGACTGGGCTCTGAGTTTGAGTTGGCTTTTGAACTTCAACTCAAGCGCCTTGAGCAAGTCCCGCTTTTGTACGCAGAAATTATCCCGGGTGTACGCCGCACACTCTTGCCCCGGTTCCCATATGGCGTCTTTTACACGGTCAAGAAGGACTTGGTTCACGTACTTGCCGTCATTCACAATGCGCGTCATCCACGGCGGTGGCCTCTTGAACGTGCCCGTTAACGGGTCATTGCACCGTAGCTTTGTGTCGGTGAATTTAACAACTCCATGCGATGTGTGGCAGGGCAGGCTTGGGCGAGTTATGCAGAGCATCCTTAATTGATTTCAAAACGACTGATTTTGGTCATTTGAGGTTGTTCTAGGGTGCCAAATCGGCCTCTAGCCCAAAAAATACGGGTGCAAACAGCTCCTGAATTAATAGCGCTTGCCTGACTCGCAACGACAATCAGCTTGGCGAACCCATCGCTGCAAACGGCGATACGCCAATCAGCACCCGATGTAGCCAAAACGCAAACACCGCCCAGGCCGCGATGCCAGCCACCACCGTCACTGCTGTCTTGCCTGCTGTTCCGGCCGGGTAAACAGTCTGCTCGCGGCGGTCGCGCCTGCGCGACGCAGCAAACAACACCACAGCCCACAGCAAAAAGCTGCCAAACAGCACCGTGTCGGCCAGCGAGCCATTGGCCAGCAGGTGCGCGAATGCCCAGACTTTGGTACCCAAAACCATCGGGTGGTGCAGTTTGGCTTTGATCTGGTTGCCGGGCACTTGGGCTGCTGCCAGAAATACTAACGCCACCAGAGTTAGCAGCGCTGCCAAGTGGCGCGTGCCCGTCGGTGGGTTCCACAGCATCACGCCTTGCTGGCGCGCCTGGCCGTAGCCCCACACCAGCAGTACGAAGCCGGCCAGTGACAGCAGTGAGTACGCGCCTTTAAACGGCTTTTCGCCCATGCGCGCCAAAGTCTGGTTGCGCCAGTCGTTGGCAAAAATGCGGGTGGAATGAACGCCTAAAAACAGCACCAAACCAGCTATCAAATACATCATCGCCAAGGTGAACTCCTGTCGCGAACGAGTCTGAAAGATCAGCTCAAAATCACACTGCTCAAACGCCTGCGGTACGTCGCCACCACCGGATCATCAGGCGGGATCTGCCCGTCAGCCACCTTGGGTTTGGGCGCTTCCATGATGTCGAGGATGGCGATATAGGTTTTGCGGGCCTTGTCCTCGGACCAGGTTTTGTCGCGCATCAAAATGTCCAGCAACTCGTCTAGGGCGGCCGTCCATTGCTGGTTGGCCATGTGCCAGCGGGCTTTGTCAAACCGGGCTTCAAAATCGCGCTTGTTCACGGCAATTTTTGCATCAAACTCGGCTGTACCCGTTTGTTGATGTGCGCCAGCAGCTGCAAAATCAATAGCGTCCATCATGCGCTTAAGTGAGTCAAACCGGCGCACCGCTGTGGTTTGGGCAATCACGGGTGCAAACGCTACTTTGGCGGCGTCGGTGTCGCCACCCAGCAGCAATGTTTTGACCAGCTCAAAACGGGAGGATTCATTGGTCGGGTCGTTGGCCACATCGGCCTCAAGCTTGGCCAGCGCCTCCTCGGGTGTGACGTCAGCCAGTGCCAGTTCTTCTTCGGGCTGTTCCTCGGCTGGCGGCAAATGCTTGTCTAAAAACTCTTTGACCTTGCCCTCTGGCAGCGCACCCTGAAAGCCATCAACCGGCTTGCCGCCCACCATCAAAATACAGGTCGGAATGCTGCGAATGCCGAAGGCTGCGCCCAGTTGCTGCTCCTGGTCAGAATCGATTTTGACGAGCTTGAAGCGGCCTTCGTAGGCCACTTCAACCTTCTCCAGAATCGGGCCGAGTGACTTGCACGGGCCGCACCACGGGGCCCAAAAGTCGATCAGAACCGGGGTGGTCATGGAAGCGGCAATCACTTCCTCTTCAAAATTGGCTACGGTGACATCCATCATGGCGGTTTTACTTCAAAAAATGACAACAGGCAGGAGGTTAGCACGCCGCCCGTAAAATGTGGCCTCCTACAAAGGCAACCATGACCACTGTCCCACCTTCAAACCAGCCACTCGTAGGCGTTGTCATGGGCTCGTCCAGCGACTGGGACACCATGCAGCACGCCGTGCAAATATTGCAACAGTTTGGCGTGGCGCATGAGGCGCGCGTGGTGTCGGCCCACCGGATGCCCGATGACTTGTTTGCCTATGCCGAACAGGCTCAGGGCAATGGCCTGCACGCCATCATTGCCGGGGCTGGCGGCGCGGCCCATTTGCCTGGCATGTTGGCCGCCAAAACCACCGTGCCCGTGCTCGGCGTACCGGTGGCCAGCAAGCACCTGGCGGGGGTTGATTCGCTGCACAGCATTGTGCAAATGCCCAAGGGCGTGCCAGTGGCTACGTTTGCGATTGGCAATGCGGGCGCGGCCAACGCGGCTCTGTTTGCAGTCAGCATGCTGGCGCTGCATGACAAGGGGCTGAATGACAAGTTGCAGGCCTTTAGAGCTGAGCAAACCGCTGCTGCGCGGGCGATGACATTGCCGCCAACGCAAACTCCAGCATGAAACCTGTTTTCCCCGGTACGGTTTCGGCGAACGCGCAACCAGCCACACTTGGCGTCATGGGCGGCGGCCAGCTGGGCCGCATGTTCATCCACGCCGCGCAGCGCCTGGGCTACAACACAGCCGTGCTCGACGCTGACCCGCAAAGCCCGGCCGGTTTGGTCAGCCACCACCACATTCAAACCGACTACAACGATGCGCAAGGCTTGGCGCAACTCGCCAGTTTGTGTGATGCCGTAACCACCGAATTTGAAAATGTACCCGCTGCTGCTTTAAGCACGCTGGCCACGACCCTGCCCGTCGCGCCCGGTGCGGCCTGTGTGGCAATAGCGCAAAACCGCATCGAAGAAAAGGCGCATTTCACGGCCTGCGCTGATGTATCTGGCGTGAGTGTTGCGCCTTATGCGGTGATTGAATCGCTTGAGCAACTGCAAGCGGTGCCACCCAGCTTGCTGCCCGGCATTTTAAAAACCGCCCGAATGGGCTACGACGGCAAAGGCCAGATGCGGGTTAAAGACGCAGCCGAGCTGGCAACGGCCTGGGCTGATCTGCGCAGCGTGCCCTGCGTGCTTGAAAAGCTGATGCCGCTTAAAGCTGAATGCTCTGTCATCGTCGCGCGTGGCTGGGACGGCCGTGTGGTGAGTTTTGCGCCGCAGCGCAACGTGCATGTTGACGGTATCTTGGCCGTGACGCATGCTTACCCATCAAATATGCCTGTAGCCCAATCAATCCGGGCGCAAGAAGCTACAAAATCAATAGCAATTCACATCGACTATGTGGGCGTGCTATGTGTTGAGTTTTTCATCGTCGATGACGGCAGTGAGCACGGCGGGCTGATTGTGAATGAGATGGCACCGCGCCCGCACAATAGCGGCCACTACACGATGGATGCGTGTGATGTGTCGCAGTTTGACCTGCAGGTGCACGCCATGGCGGGCTTGCCGCTGCCGCATCCGCGTCAACATTCACCCGCCATCATGCTCAATTTGCTGGGCGATGTATGGTTTGACTTGTGCGGCAAACCACGCTCGCCTGACTGGGCGGCGGTGCTGGCGTTGCCAGGCACAAACCTGCACCTGTACGGCAAGCAGGGCGCACGGCCTGGCCGCAAGATGGGACACCTGAACATCACGGGCGCTGATGTGGATAGCGTGAAAGCTGTTGCACGTCAGGCTGCTGATATTTTGGGTTTGCCTGGGCTGGATGCGTGATGTGACCAAGACGACCGTTGAACAAGCAGCAGTGCACATCCGCGCAGGCGAACTGGTCGCCTTCCCGACCGAGACGGTGTATGGCCTGGGTGCAGATGCATCCAGCGACACGGCCGTTGCCAAAATATTCGCTGCCAAAGGACGGCCGTCTGACCACCCGCTGATTGTTCATATCGCAAGCAGCAAGCAGGTGGCCGACTACGCCAGTAGCGTGCCACCATTTGCCGAACGTTTGATCAAAGCCTTCTGGCCCGGGCCGCTGACCGTCATCCTGCCGCGCCAACCCGGCGTTGCCACGGCCGCTGCGGGCGGGCAAAACTCCATCGGCCTGCGCTGCCCGGCGCACCCGCTGGCGCTTGAATTTTTAACCGCCTGCAATACAGGTGTAGCCGGCCCAAGCGCCAACAAGTTTGGCCGCGTCAGCCCTACCACCGCGCAGCATGTGGCCCAGGAATTTGGCGATGAACTGATGGTGCTCGACGGCGGGCCGTGCACGGTGGGCATTGAGTCCAGCATCGTCGATTGCACCAGAGGCCAGCCTGTGCTGCTGCGGCCCGGTGTGCTGACACGCGAGCAACTCAGTGCAGCTTGTGGACAACAGGTTTTAAGCGCTGACGAGGTGACAGACGACACCCCGCGCGCCCCGGGCACACTCGAATCACACTACGCCCCCAACGCCAAAGTGCGGCTGATGTCGGCCATAGCCATTCAAACTGCGCTCGATTTGCTGGGTGCCGATGCGACACACATCGCGGTCTATGCGCGGAGCATTGTGCGCATCAAGTCAAGCCAGGTGCTCTACCGCCGCATGCCCAACGACGCGCTGGCCACAGCCGAACAATTGTTCGCCGTGCTGCGTGATTTTGATGCGCAAGGTGTGAAGCTGATATGGATTGAACCTGTGCCTGAAGCGCTGGAATGGGATGGTGTGCGTGACAGGCTGGCGCGGGCATCTGCATCTTGACCAACCCCGGGGCGCGGTCTGCCCATGTGCCCTGCTGCGTGTCCCCCGGGCTTCGCCCTCCTCCTTGACCTACGCAGGACACACGAGCAAACCACGTCCTTCAGCACAGACAGGTGAAGCGCCGGGACATTCCGAAACTTAAAACTAGCATGAGCAAACTAGCCCACACCCGCCTAAAAATCTACAACACCATCGCCCGCCAATTACACGGCCAGGTGCCGTGCTGGGTTTGCGGCTTGCATGTGGCGCCACTTGACGCAACGCTGGAACATATTCAACCGCTCAGCGAGGGCGGCAACAGCCACCAGGCCAACCTGGCCATCAGCCATGCACTGTGCAATCAGGCGCGCCACGCCGTCAAGCCGCAACAGCCGTAGCCGTGTTGGCCCTGAAACTGTTTTCATCAGCCAGCGGCCAATAGTCCTTGAACACCTTGTGCTGTTTGTCCAGGTCGCCCAGCAGCGCACCGGGTGCGACGTGCATGATCAGGTTGCTGAGCAGGCGCACCTCGGTGTCAGACACGCGGCGCACGATGTGGTGGGCGTTCAACTCATTCGGGTGCTGCAGCCCGGCAGCCTGCACCAGCTCTTGCAGCGCATGCAATGTGCTGCGGTGAAAGTTGCGTACCCGCTCGGCTTTGTCGGGCACCACCAGGGCTTGCTGGCGCTGCGGGTCTTGGGTGGTCACGCCCGTGGGGCACTTGCCGGTGTGGCAGCTTTGTGCCTGAATGCACCCCAGCGCCATCATGAAGCCGCGCCCCGCATTGCACCAGTCTGCACCGAGTGCCATCAGTCGCACCAGGTCAAACGCACTGGTGATTTTGCCTGCCGCACCGATAGACACCCGGGCGCGCAGGCCCACGCCAATCAGCGTGTTGTGGACCAGCTGCAGGCCTTCTTGCAGGGGTGTGCCTACGTGGTCGCTGAACTCCACAGGCGCTGCGCCGGTGCCGCCCTCCGCACCATCGACCACAATAAAGTCTGGCGTGATGTTGGTGGCCAGCATGGCTTTGACAAGCGCAAACCATTCCCATGGGTGACCAATGCAAAGCTTGAAGCCGACCGGCTTGCCGCCCGAGAGTTGCCGTAATTTGGCGATGAAATGCATCATCTCAACCGGGGTGCTAAATGCGCTGTGGCTTGCTGGCGAAATGCAGTCTTTGCCCTCGGGCACGCCGCGTGCGGCAGCAATTTCAGCCGTGACTTTGGGCCCTGGCAAAATGCCGCCGTGGCCCGGCTTGGCGCCCTGGCTCAGCTTGATTTCAATCAGCTTGACTTGCGGGGTGCAAGCATTGGCCGCAAAACGTTCGGCATTGAAAGTGCCGTCGTCATGGCGGCAACCAAAGTAGCCTGAGCCAATTTCCCAGATCAAGTCACCGCCATTGGCGCGGTGGTGGGTGGATATGGAGCCCTCACCCGTGTCATGCGCAAAGCCGCCCATTTGCGCGCCCCTGTTCAGCGCCAGAATCGCGTTGGCCGACAGCGAGCCAAAGCTCAATGCGGAAATGTTAAAAACACTTGCATGGTAGGGTTGCGTACAGGGTTGGGCGGACTGGGATGGCGCATCAGGCTCGCCGCCAATCCAGATGCGAAAGTCATGCGTTGGCAGTTTGGTAGGCGCCATGGAATGGTTGACCCATTCATAGCCCTGCTTGCCCACGTCCAGGTGCGTGCCAAACGGCTGGTTGTCAGGCTCGCCCTTGGCGCGCTGGTACACCAGCGAGCGCTGTGCGCGTGAAAATGGCGCGGCTTCAGAATCACTCTCGATAAAGTACTGACGGATTTCAGGCCGGATGTATTCAAATAAAAACCGCAGGTGCCCAATCACCGGGTAGTTGCGCAAAACGGCATGCCGGGTCTGCTTCAGGTCATGCACGCCGACCCCAACCAGCACCGCGCAGACCAGAAGCGCCAGCCATCCAACGCCAAAAATAGCCAGGCTAAACAGCGACAGCAGCAAGCCAAAAGCGCACAGCGCCATAAAGCTGTAGCGGACCGGCACTTGGGCATCGATAGCGTTGATTTTGGCGCGCATGGTGTGGCTTTCTTTTTTCTTGTAGCGATATCGATATCGGCCTGACGTCGACGCTTACACTTTGCATCATAAGAGCGTCTCGTGACGTTCATTGACGTTTACAAAGCCCTCCCATGACGAATACAGCCCCCCTGGAAATCGAAGCTTTCGACGAACTCGACGCCATTCTTGACGACCTGCGAGGCCGCTACGACGAAACGCCGCAGTGGGAGTTTTGCGAAGGCTTCATGGCCGCTGTCATCTGCATGCGCCGACCTGTCGAGGCCGATGAGTATCTGGCGGCCTTGCTTGCCACGCCGATGGCAGGCGATGTACCTGATGATGACGGCGGCTCATTTGCCGATGCGGCACAAAAGGAACGCTTCTTAACCCTCTGGAACCAGCGCTGGCAAGAAGTGGCCACCGCGCTGGACTCCGAAGTTGATTCGTTAGAGGACGACCGCTGCTACCACCCCGAAGTCATGGACATTCGCGGCGCGGTGGCCGAGATGCCGCCAGAAGAGCAGGCCACCTTCAGCCCCGAAGAGCTGCCCGCCTTTGCACAGGTCTGGGCGCTGGGCTTTATGTTTGCGGTGGAGTATTGGCCCGAAGAATGGGCCGCCCCAAAAGACAAAGACGCCACCAAGTGGCTGAACGACGCGCTGGAGGCCGTGGTTGCCATGACCGAAGACGACCTGGCCAAGCCTGAAGTGTCACCCCTGAGCGAAGACGGCGTGCCCAGCACCAGCATCGCGCGGCTCAATGCGTTTGGCGAAGCGATCTGGGCCGTGTATGACCTGCGCGAGCTGTGGAAGACCATGGGCCCCCGGGTTGAAACCGTGCGGGCCATCGCCACCCCGGGCCGCAACGACTTGTGCCATTGCGGCAGCGGCAAAAAATACAAGAAATGCCATGGGGCTGGATAAAACCAGTCGCTATAAATAAAATAGCTGTTTGCGCCCGAATCTATTGGGCTACAGGCTTAAATGGCACCTGAAATCGACGTTTTTAAGGCTTTAAATCGCCAAAACAGACAGTTGACGAGCTAGTTGAAGAACCCGCGCAGCGCGGCGGCGGTTCCAACGGGCAGCTCTTCCGGAATAAAGTGCCCCGCTGGCATCGCCTGGCCACTGACCACGGCGCTGCACTGGGCTTGCCACAGGGCCATCGGGTCAAACAGGCGGTTGACCACGCCGCGTGCGCCCCACAGCACCAGTGTGTCGCAGGCCAGCTTGTGGCCTTGCTCACGGCCCGTGCGGTCATGGGTCAGGTCAATGCCGGCGCTGGCGCGGTAGTCTTCGCAGGCGGTGTGCAGCGCCTCGGCGTTGCAAAAGCAGCGCTCGTATTCGGCCAGGGCCTGCGGCTCGATGTAGCCCAGCCCGGCGCTGCCCCAGCCGCCCAGCTTGGCGTGCAGGTAGGCGGTGGCGGTCTCGGGGTGGTTGGCACCCATCATGATTTCGGGCAGCGGTGCGGGCTGCAGCATGTGAAACCAGTGGTAGTAAGCGCGTGCAAACTCCATATAGGGGGCAGTCAATGTGGTGCCGTCGTACATGTCGAGCGTGGGCGCAATGTCGATCACGCAGAGCTTTTTGACCCGTGCGGCATGGTCCAGCGCCAGGCGGTGCGCCACGCGGCCACCCCGGTCGTGGCCGCACAGGTAAAAGCTGTCAATGCCCAATGCGTCCATGACGAGTGCCATGTCATGGGCCATATTGCGTTTGCTGTAGTTGCTGTGGTCGGGCAAGCCTGGCGTTTTACTTGAGTCGCCATAACCGCGCAAGTCGGGCAGAACCAAGAAATAATCGTTGGCGAGCTGCTGGGCAACGCGGTGCCACATGACATGCGACTGCGGAAAACCATGTAGCAGCAGCAGTGCGGGCTTGGGCAAATCGCCCAGCACGGATTTGGACACCCGCGCATGGATGGTCGCGCCGTTGACCTCAAAACTGCGTTGCTCAAAGTTGTCAAACCAGCTCATATCAAACCCTTTCACTTTTTTCGCGTGGCAAGAAATTTATTCAAATTCGCGGCGGCGGTAGCGCTGACTTTTTTCTGCAGGAACGGTGTCCGTGCCCGCGCAGTGAGAAAGCCTTATCGTCAAACTGCGCATCAGGCGCATAGCAGGTGGCCATGGTGTCTGCGTCAAGCTGCGCAAAGGCGTTGTAAAACTTCTCCAGGGTGGCCTGGTTCGGGTGCATGACGGCTCCTGTTGTTATCGGGTTATTGAAGCAGTTGAATCAATCGTCTCAAGGCGTGGTTCACGGTGGCCAGCCGCACAGCAGCACGGTCGCCTGCAAAGCAGCGCTGCTCTGACAGCAGTTGCCCTTGCACAGAAAACCCAAACCAGACCGTCCCCACAGGCTTGGCCGCGCTACCGCCTGTAGGCCCGGCAACGCCCGTCACGGCCACAGACACCTGCGCGGCAGAATGGCGAATCGCGCCAAACGCCATGGCGCGGGCAACAGGCTCGCTGACCGCGCCGTGCTGCGCAATCAGCGCAGCATCCACTCCCAGCATCTGGGTTTTAGCGTCGTTGGAATAGGTGATGAAGCCGCGCTCAAACCAGGCACTCGACCCTGCGAGGTCTGTGCAGGCGGCGGCAATCATGCCGCCAGTACAGCTCTCTGCAGTAGCCAGAAAAAGGCCGTTTTCAAGCATTAAATCGGCCAATAGCCCAATAGATTCGGGCGCAAGCAGCTCCTGATTTAATAGCGTAACTTTGATGGGGTCGATGTTCACCAGAACCTCCACAGTGCAATCACCAGCAGTGTGCAAAACGCCGCCACAAAGTCGTCAAGCAAAATACCCCACCCGCCGCGCGCGCCTGTGCCTTTAAACACCTGGTCCGCCCAGCCCACCGGGCCAGGCTTGGCCGCGTCAAAAAACCTGAACAGCACAAACGCCACCAGCTGGCCAGTAAAGCCAGTGGGCATGATGAGCCAGAGCACCAGCCAGAAGGCGACGACTTCGTCCCAGACGATGTTGCCGGGGTCCAGCACCGCCATGTTTTTGGCTGTGACCGTGCAGGCCCACCAGCCGACCAGCGTCGCCCCCAAAATCAGCCAGCCCGTTTGCGCGCTGGACAGGCTGGGTGCCATCACCAGGTAAGCCAGCCAGGCCCACAGCGTGCCAGCCGTGCCGGGCGCTATCGGGCTCAAGCCCGAGCCAAAACCCAGCGCAATGAAGTGCGCCGGGTGGGCGAGCAAAAATTTGACGTTGGGGCGCGGGCTGGTGGTAGTTGTCATGACGTTTAATCGGGTTGGTCACTGGCAATGGTACGGCCAAGGTCTGGCCAGCGGCGGTGCAAATACAGCCAGGCCACCAGGCCAATGCACATCATGCCCAGCGATGCGCCTGCCAGGCCCACGCCTGAATGCATCACCAGCGGTGCCAGCGCACCCGCCACGATGCCGTTGGCAGTTGACGCAATCACCGCCTGCAATGACGAGGCCATGCCGCGCCGTTCGGGGACCATGTCCAGCACCAGCAGCGTGACCACGGGCACCATCAGCGCCCAGCCAAATGCAAAAATGGCAATCGGAAACAACGCCCACCATGCTTGTGGCGTAAACAAAAGATTGGCGATCAAATTCAAAACAGACACCGTCAGCATGATGACAAAACCGTATTTGATTTGCTGCTTGGCAGCCTTCTTGCCCGCCAGCCTGCCGCTAAGCCAGGCGCCCGCCATGATGCCGCTGATGGTGAGAACAAAAAACCAGAAAAACTGCGTGGGCTGCAACTGCAACAGGTCACCCAAAAATGCAGGTGCTGCCAACACATACAAAAACATGCCGTTAAAAGGCACGCCGCTGGCCAGCGCCAACAGCAAAAACCGGGGGTTGGACGTCAGTTGCCAATAGCCGCGCAGCAAGTGCTTCACTTCAAACGGCTGGCGCTCGTCCATGTGCAGCGTTTCTGGCAAATACTTGAAGTTGGCCGCCCACAAAAAGAAGCCAACGCCTGTCAAAAACCAGAAGATGCTGTGCCAGTCGAGCAGCACAAACAGCCAGCCGCCGACTATTGGAGCCAGCGCGGGCGCCACGCCAAAATAGATGGTGACCTGGCTCATCACCTGCTGTGCTTGTGCGGGTGGAAACATGTCGCGTATCACGGCGCGTGACACCACAATGCCTGCCCCGGTTGACAGGCCTTGCAGCGCTCTGAAAAACACCAGTTGCTCAATGCTTTGCGACAGCGCGCAGCCCGCCGACGCAATGGTGAACATCGCAATGCCCCACAGCACGACAGGACGGCGGCCAAAGCTGTCGGCCAGCGCGCCATGAAACAGGTTCATGAAAGCAAAACCAAACAGATAGGCCGACAGGGTTTGCTGCATTTGCACGGGCGTTGCGCCCAGTGACTTGGCGATGCCTGAAAACGCGGGGATGTAAGTGTCGATGGAGAAAGGGCCGAGCATGCCCAGCAGCGCCAGCAGCACGGCCAGCGCCCAGCGGGGGTGCGGCCAAAGCTTATCGGCGTTGGGATTCACTCGGCACTTTCGTTTTTCAATTTTAGAGCGGCGTCATACAAGTCATTGCGCGGCGCACCTGTAATTTCTGCGGCCAGCTTGACGGCGGTCTTCAGTGGCAGCTCTGCCAGCAACAGTTGCAACACGCGCTGGCCATCGTCTTTGGGCGCTGCTTTGGGAATGGGGTGTAGCACGAGCACAAATTCACCACGCGTGCGCTGTGCCCCTGCGGCCAGCCAGCCTGCAAATTGGTGGGCGGGTGTCGTGGCTATTTCTTCAAACTGCTTGGTCAGCTCGCGGCAGATGGTGACAAGCCTGTCGCCCAACGGTGTAAAGGCTTGTGCCAAGGCTTCAATACGATGCGGCGCCTCCATGATGACCACCGCTTTGGCCTCGTGCAGCAACGCGGCAACCGCCTGGTCACGCTCACCGGACTTGCTGGGTAAAAAGCCTGCAAACACAAAGCCTGAATCGCCAGAAATACCGGCTGCACTCAATGCTGTCGTCACGCTGCTCGCACCCGGCAACGGCATCACACTTAAGGCCGCGCTGCGCACGGCAGCTACCAGCCGTGCGCCGGGGTCACTCACCGCTGGCGTGCCCGCATCGCTGACATAGGCCACGCGCTCGCCGCGTTGCAGGCGCTCCACCACGCCTACGGCGGCTTCCAGTTCATTGTGTTCATGCACCGCCAGTAAGGGCTTTTCAATGCCAAACTGGCGCAGCAGGCCTTGGGTGTGGCGCGTGTCCTCGCAGGCTATCGCGTCAACCAGTTGCAGCACATGCAGCGCCCTTAAGGAGATGTCGGCCAGATTGCCAATCGGCGTGGCCACCACATACAGCGCCCCTTGCGGATAATGCTGCATGCTGGCAGCAGATTTTGCCGCGCTCAGGGCCATCTCGAAAGAAGCGTTCAATGTGGTTTTCCAAAAAAGAGGGGGCAGCACCGCCAACCGGTCAGCCTACCACCAAAGTCACCACCAAGGGGCGTGGTGACGCGGCTGAAGCCCTGGCGCTGGCGCACCTTGGGCGCGCGGGCTTGCGCTTGCTCGAATCCAATTATCGGACACCCGGCCGTGGTGGCGGTGAGATTGACCTCATCATGCGTGATGAGGACGGCACGCTGGTGTTTGTAGAAGTCCGTCAACGCGCCAGCGCATCGCACGGTGGCGCGGGGGCCAGCATCAGCGCCACCAAACAGCGGCGCATCGTGTTTGCCGCCCGACACTATTTGATGCGCTACAAAACCCTGCCGCCGTGCCGCTTTGACGTGGTGCTGATTCAGGGTGGTTTGGGCGCAGACGCGAATCCGGCGATTGAATGGTTGCGTTCTGCGTTTGATGCGTATTAGGCGTTTAATGCAGCGACAAGTTTTGTAACCAGACGTGATGCCTGCGCGTGTTGGCCATACACCTCAACCCGCTATCATTGGGCCATGCTTGAACAACGAATTGAACAGCACTTTATTGACAGTGCGGACCTGAAATACCAGTCGGCGCAAGTTTTATCCAAGCCCATCGCCGCCGCCGTGCAGGCCATTTTGGCCAGCGTGACCAGCGGCGGCAAGGTGCTGGCATGCGGTAACGGTGGGTCGGCCGCAGATGCGCAGCACTTTGCTGCTGAGTTTGTAGGCCGCTATGAACGCGAGCGACCTGAGCTGGCCGCCATCGCACTGACGACCGACAGCTCCATCCTCACGGCCATTGCCAACGACTACGATTTCAATGTGATTTTCTCCAAGCAGGTGCGTGCTTTTGGTGGTGCAGGCGACGTGCTGCTGGCACTGAGCACCAGTGGTAACTCTGCCAACGTGCTGGCGGCCATTGAAGCGGCCCATGAACGCGACATGACCGTGGTGGCCCTGACAGGTCGCAGCGGCGGAAAAATAACCCACGCCCTGCGTGAAACCGATGTCCATATCTGTGTGCCGCATGACCGGACAGCGCGCATCCAGGAAGTGCATCTTCTTGTCCTGCACTGCATATGCGACGGTGTGGACACTCAGTTACTTGGCGATCAGGAGTCTTCAACATGAAACATGCTTTATTTAAACGATTGGTTTTGTCTGTCTGTGCTGCCGGCCTGCTGGTGGGCACGCTCACGGCCTGCGTGCCACTGGTGATTGGCGGGGCTGCTGCGGGCGGCTCCCTGGTGGTCACCGACCGCCGTACCTCGGGTGCGCAGCTGGAAGACGAAGGCATTGAGCTGCGCGGCACCAGCCGTATCCGCAGCAGCCTGGGTGATCGTGGCCACATCAACCTGACCAGCTACAACCGCCAGGTGCTGTTGACGGGTGAAGTACCGACAGCGCAAGACAAGCAATTGGTCGAGCAAATCGTTGCACGCGTTGAAAACGTCGTGACCGTCGTCAATGAGCTGGCTGTGGCGGGTAATTCGAGCTTGACCCAACGCTCGGCAGACACACTGGTGACGGGCCGCGTCAAGGCGCAATTGATCGATGCCCCGGATTTGTTTTCAAATGCTTTTAAAGTGGTCAGCGAGCGCGGCACCACTTACCTGATGGGCCGGGTGACACAGCGCGAGGCTGACCGCGCCACCAATCTGGTTCGCGGAACTTCAGGCGTTCAGAAAGTCGTCCGGATTTTTGAAATCATCAGTGAGGACGAGCTGGCGCGTTTGCTGCCCACACCTGCCAAGCCGCAGCCTGCTGGCACGAAGCCATCTAGCAACTGAGTTATTTCAGTCTTTTAATCAAGCTGGACGTATCCCACCGCTGGCCGCCCATGGCTTGCACATCTGCATAAAACTGGTCAACCAGCGCCGTGACGGGCAAGCGCGCCCCGTTGCGCTTGGCCTCGTCCAACACAAGACCCAAGTCCTTGCGCATCCAGTCCACTGCAAAACCGAAGTCAAACTTATCGGCCACCATGGTCTTGCCACGGTTGTCGAGCTGCCAGCTTTGGGCCGCGCCCTTGCCAACCACGTCCAGCACCTGGTTGACATCAAGCCCGGCCTTTTGACCAAAGGCTACCGCTTCGCTCAAGCCCTGAACCAGCCCGGCAATACAGATCTGGTTGACCATTTTGGTGAGCTGGCCCGCTCCGCTTGCACCCATCAAGGTAAAGGCTTTTGAGAACGACATGCCGGCTGATTTGGCCGCATCAAATGCGGGTGCATCGCCGCCACACATCACCGTCAATGCGCCGTTCTGTGCACCCGCTTGACCACCAGATACGGGGGCATCTACAAAATGAAGGCTAAGGCTTTTAGCGGCCGCATAAAGCTCGCGTGCAACATCGGCGGATGCTGTCGTGTGGTCAACAAATATGGCGCCTGGCTTCATGCCAGCCAGTGCGCCGTCAGAGCCCAGCACCACACTGCGCAGGTCAGCATCGTTGCCAACGCAGCAGAACACGATGTCAGCGCCTTTAACTGCGGCTTTGGGCGTCAAGCCGTGCGTACAGCCCGCAAACTCAGCACAAAACGCAGCAGATTTGGCGGCCGTGCGGTTGTACACGCTGACCTGGTGGCCCGCTGTTGCCAGGTGACCCGCCATCGGGTAGCCCATCACGCCCAGGCCTAAAAAGGCGACTTTTTGCGGGGCTGTTAACTCGTAGGTTTTTGTGTTGATACTGGACATGTTGGTGGTGTGCTTGGTCAATAAATAGGCTTAAACAATAGCGAAGTTTTCAGTACCCGCCGCCAGGTCAACCGACTTGGCGCGTTGTGAGTTGAGCTTGATCTGCAGCCGCAGGTCGTTGACAGAGTCGGCATTGCGCAATGCATCTTCGTAGGTAATCATGTTGGCTTCAAACGCATCGAACAGAGCCTGGTCAAAAGTCTGCATGCCCAGATTGCGGCTTTTCTTCATGATCTCCTTGATCTCGGACACATCGCCTTTGAAAATCAGGTCTGAAATCAGTGGTGTATTAAGCATGACTTCAACGACTGCCGCGCGGCCCTTTCCGTCTTGCTTGGGCACCAGCCGCTGCGACACCATGGCCTTGAGGTTCAGTGACAAATCCATCAGCAATTGCGCACGACGTTCTTCAGGGAAAAAATTGATGATGCGGTCCAGCGCCTGGTTGGCGCTGTTGGCGTGCAGCGTGCACATGCAAAGGTGACCGGTTTCAGCAAATGAAATGGCGTGTTCCATCGTTTCACGGTCACGTACCTCACCCATCAAAATCACATCGGGTGCCTGGCGCAATGTATTTTTAAGCGCGGCCTCCCAGCTGTCGGTGTCCAGCCCCACTTCGCGCTGCGTGACGACGCAGTTTTTGTGCGGATGCACAAACTCAACCGGGTCTTCAATTGTGATGATGTGTCCAAACGACTGCTCGTTGCGCCAGTCCACCATGGCGGCCAGCGTCGTTGACTTACCCGAGCCGGTAGCACCCACCAAAATCGTCAGGCCGCGTTTGGCCATTACGACTTCCTTGAGCACCTGAGGTACACCCAGCCCGTCAATGGTGGGCAGGGTGGCCGGAATCACCCGCATCACCATGCCGACCTTGCCTTGCTGGATAAAGGCGTTGACCCGAAAGCGGCCCACGCCGGGCGGCGAGATCGCAAAATTGCATTCTTTGGTGCGCTCGAATTCAGCCGCCTGTTTGTCGTTCATGATGGCGCGCGCCAGTGCCATCGTGTGGCCCGCGTTCAAGGGTTGCGGCGACACCTTGGTCACCTTGCCGTCCACCTTCATGGCGGGCGGAAAGTCACCCGTGATGAACAAATCGCTGCCGTCACGGCTGACCATCAGCTTGAGCAAGTCGTTGATAAATTTACTGGCCTGGTCGCGTTCCATGTGCGTCTCTTTTCAAAAATCTAGCCGGGGAAGTTCTCGGGAATTTTGGCTTTTCCGCGCGCTTCCCCCGCAGAAATGACGTTGCGTTTGACGAGTTCTGTCAGGTTTTGATCCAGCGTTTGCATGCCCACGCTGTTGCCGGTTTGAATCGATGAATACATCTGCGCGACCTTGGCTTCACGAATCAGATTGCGAATCGCGCTGGTGCCCAGCATGATCTCGTGTGCCGCTACCCGACCCTGACCGTCCTTGGTTTTACACAGGGTTTGTGAAATCACCGCTTGCAGTGATTCAGACAACATGGAGCGGATCATTTCCTTTTCTTCCGCCGGAAACACGTCAATGATCCGGTCAATGGTCTTGGCCGCACTTGATGTGTGCAGCGTGCCAAACACCAGGTGGCCGGTCTCGGCCGCCGACATGGCCAGGCGAATGGTTTCCAGGTCACGCATTTCGCCGACCAGAATCGCGTCCGGGTCTTCGCGCAAGGCTGACTTGAGGGCGGCGTTAAAGCTCAATGTGTGCGGCCCGACCTCGCGCTGGTTGATCAGGCATTTTTTGGACTCATGCACAAACTCAATCGGGTCCTCGACCGTCAGAATGTGGCCGTACTCGTTTTCGTTCAGGTAATTGACCATGGCAGCCAAGGTGGTTGATTTGCCTGAACCCGTAGGCCCGGTGACCAGCACCATGCCACGCGGCTTCATGGCCAGATCGCCAAAAATCTTGGGCGCGTTGAGCTGTTCCAGCGTCAGGATTTTTGAGGGAATGGTTCGCAGCACCGCACCCGCGCCACGGTTGTGGTTAAAAGCGTTGACCCGAAAGCGCGCCAGACCGTCAATCTCGAACGAAAAGTCAACCTCTAAAAACTCTTCGTAGTTTTTGCGCTGGGTGTCATTCATGATGTCGTACACCATGGCATGCACCTGCTTGTGGTCCAGCGGGTCCACGTTGATGCGGCGCACATCGCCGTGCACGCGAATCATGGGCGGCAGACCGGCCGACAAGTGCAGGTCGGATGCCTTGTTTTTGACGCTGAAGGCCAGCAGTTGGGTAATGTCCATCCCTCAAATCCTTAAAAATCGCCACGGGTTCTGAAAATGCCCTGTAGGACAAAGCCGCACCAATTGCAGTTTACAGTCGGATTATGACCATGATTGTGCGTAACCTCCAAAGCGTGCGTGACCGTATCACCACGGCGTGTGTCGCTGCCGGGCGCAACCCGGCTAGCGTACGGCTTTTGGCTGTGTCCAAAACATTCAACGCAGACGCTGTGCTGGATGCGATGACCGACGGGCAGCGGGCATTCGGCGAAAACTACATCGCCGAGGGCGTTGAAAAAATTCTTGCCTTGCGCGCCCACACCACGCTTGAATGGCACTGCATTGGCCCGGTGCAAAGCAACAAGACCCGACTGGTGGCCGAACACTTTGACTGGGTGCAGTCGGTTGACCGCCTGAAGATTGCGCAACGCCTGAATGAGCAGCGCCCGACGCACTTGGCACCCCTGCAAATATGCCTGCAAGTCAATGCCGATGGTGGTGCCAACAAATCGGGCGTTGCCCCGGCAGAGTTGATGGCGCTGGTTGAAGCGGTCATCAAGTTGCCACGCCTGCGCTTGCGCGGCTTGATGATGATCCCCGAATCCGCTACTGATTTTATAGCTGCTTGCACCTTGCATTCGGGCGCCAGGACTATTTTTGATCAGGTCAACAGCTCAGGTGTGCTGCTTGAACCAATGGATACCCTGTCGATGGGCATGACGGCTGACCTGGAGGCCGCCATTGAATCGGGCAGCACCATGGTGCGGGTGGGTACGGCAATTTTTGGCGGGCGCTAGCCGCCACGGCTGTTCGCTTCAACGTACAAATTTGCCGCCCCGGCCAATGATGGTCAGGTCGGTGTAGCGTGAGCCTTCATGGCTTTTGGCACTGTAGTTCACGGTGAAGCCGCCCAGGTTGTAGTCACGCAATGACTCGAGTGCACTGGTAAAACTGTCGCGGCTCAAGTTTTTACCCGCTTTGCGCAAACCCTCCGTGAAGACTTTGGCCGCTAAAAACCCTTCCATGCTGGAAAAGTCAAAGTCCTTGTTGCCCGCCTCAGTCATGCGCTGCTGGTACTCGCGCACGATGACTGAAGACGGTGTGTAGGGGAAAGGCATCACCTGCGAAATGGTGACTCCCACACCCGCATCGCCCAGCTCATCGGCCAGCGCTTTGGAGCCGACAAAACTGACATTGAAAAACTGGCCACCATACGACTTGGCTTTGGCCTGTTTGATCAAAGCGGCGCATGATTTGTACGCGCTGATCTGAATCACGGCCTCAGGATTGGCCTTTAAAATTTCAGCCAGCGGAGCTGCGACGTCGATACTGTTGCGCTCCACCGTCACGGTTGCCGCTGGCTTGAGGTTGCGCTTAGTCAGCGCGCGCAGCACGCCTTCCAGTCCCGCTTTGCCGTAGGAGTCGTTTTGATAAAACACGGCAATTTTCTTAATACCCAGTGTGCTCAGGTGCTGCACAATGCGCTCGGTCTCGTCAAAATAGCTGGCGCGTACATGAAACAGGTTGCGGTTAAAAGGCTCACGCAGGGCCTGCGCACCCGTAAAAGGGCCTATCAGGGGGATGCCAGCCGCATTGATGGCAGGCACCGCTGCCAGTGTGGTGGGCGTACCGACAGAGCCTATCAACGCAAATACTTTGTCCTCTTCAATCAGCGCCTTGACGGCAGCAGCGGCTTTTTCTGGCTCGTAGCCGTCATCACGCGACATGAGCGTCAGCTTGCGGCCATTGATGCCGCCCGCACTGTTAACAGCCGTAAAGTGCGCCAGGATACCCAACTGCATGCGCTTGCCCAGCTCGGCAGCCGGGCCAGTTTGAGCGGCGAATTGTCCGATGCGTATTTCATCGGCGGTGACGCCGGTTTCAGCAGCTTGCACGTTCAGTGCCGCAGCCAGTAGCCCGACAAGCGCACCGGTTAACCCAAATTTTGTTTTCATGACATGTCTCCTCGCTGCACAGTTTAAAAACCTTGATTTTGCGGCAGTTTGGCTGACTTTCGCAGAAGTGACTGCGCAAATTGGCCAGTTTCGAGCCCCATGCAGTGAAAAACAGGCTTTTTTGACTATTAAAAGTGCTCGTAGCCCAATAAATTCGGGTGCAAGCAGCTATTTATTTAATAGCAACAGCAAGTTGCAGAAGCAAACTGTTCAATGGCAGTTGTCAAAGAAGTCCAGCAACTCGCGGCCCAGTGTGTCTTCGCCGCTGTTGAAATGTGCCACCACTGACATGTGGTTGTGGCCGCGCATCTGCCGGTAACGTGGGGCTTGCCTGCGGGTCAGGCTGAGCTGGTAGGCCATCTCCAGGCCGTACACATCCAGCAACGGGTTTTCAAATTCTGCGGTGACGATGAAGACGGGCAGGTTGCTGGATGCCGCGTGGCTGACGGGTGAGCGCTGGTTGTACAACGCTTCGTCATTGCCGAAATAGGCGCGCACGGCTTCGGCGTTGGGGTTGTCTGGCGACACGTCGGCGCGCAGCCGGGCCGATATCAACGCTGCACCGGCTGTGTATTTACCGTGGTAGCCCAGGGTGAGGTCAAACACATAACTGGCCACGTGGGTACCGCCTGCTGAGTGGCCGATCAGGAACAGTTTGGCCGGGTTGCCGCTGTGCGCTGCTGCATTCACATGCAGCCAGGCCATGGCCAGCGCCACGTCGTCGGCCCCGCCGGGGTGGCTGGCTTCGGGGGCCAGGCGGTATTCGATGTTGATGCCCACGTAGCCCTGCTTGGCGAACCAGTAAAGCAGGTTGTCGTAAATCTCGGGACTGGCCTGCTTGTCGCCGCGCACAAAAGCGCCGCCGTGTACAAACACGACAACGCCTGCGTTTTGTGCGGAAGGCGGCTGAAAAATATCCAGCACCTGCCGCGCATGTGGGCCGTAAGGCACGTCCCGCGTGACGCGGATGCCGTCGTTGTTGGCAGCAGCCAGCAGCGGCGCGTAGGCGTCCTTGACCATCTGGCTGTGGCCACGAATGTCTGTGCCCCACACCGGGCCAATGCGGGCCATCAATTGCTGCATGGGCTGGGGGAGCTGGGTCATCACCCTATTGTATTTAGGGTTTGTAGGCGACGGCTTCAACCTCAAACAGCCACTCGGCCCTGGCCAATGCCTTGACCACCACCAAGGTGGATGCCGGACGGGCGTCCTTCAAAAAAACCGAGCGCACCGGGTTCAGGTCTTTCAGGTCAGCACTGTCCAGCATGTAGGTGGTGAGCTTGATCAAATGGCTTTCGTTCATATGGGCTGCGGCCAGCACGGCCATCAGGTTTTCCCAGGCAATGCGGGCCTGCTCGGCGAAGCCCGTGCCCAGGCTGCCATCAGGCCGCATGCCGATTTGGCCAGACACATGCAGCCACTGCCCGGTGCTGGGGGCCAGCACGCCGTGGCTGTACATACCTGCCGGTGCAGCGATGGCGGAGGGGTTGAGTTTTTGAGTTGTCATTTTCAAGTACCTGTTGGGGTTCGCATCACGGCCACAATACCGCGCATGTCGTCAATGGTGGCCAGGCGCGGGTTCATGCGCACCTGGCCGCTTTTCATAGCGGCTTGCGCCAGTTGTTCGCGGGCTTCGTCGGTGGTCACAAAGCCGTCCAGGCTCAGGTCCAAGTCAAGCTGCCAGCGCAGCTTTGACAGCGCAGCCGCTGCCGTTCGGCCGCCAAAGGCGTTGGCCACCACAGCGGCCTTTGGCCCCATGGCGGCTTCATTGAAGGCGGCCACTGCCGGCAGTGCCAGCGCATTGCCCAGACCGTGCGGCACGTGGTGCAGCGCGCCCAGCGGCGCAGCCAGTGCGTGGGCCAGGCCCAGATTGGCGCTGTTAAAGGCAATAGCGGCTTGGCACGAGGCAATCAGGCACCAGCTGCGCGCGTCTTGGTGCGACGGTTCTTTGTAGGCAATCGGCAGCCACTTGCCAAGAATACACATGGCCGATTCTGCAAACGGGTCGCTCATGACAGACGCAGCCTTGGACACATAAGCCTCGACCGCATGCGTGACCGCGTCGTAGCCAGACGCGGCGGTCACTTTGGCGGGCGCAGACAAACTCAGGCTGCCGTCCAGCAACGCAATTTGCGGCGTCATTTCAGGCGAGCGAAAAATCAGTTTGATGTCGGAACCAGCTTTGCCCGCCACAGCAGACTCAGACACCTCGCTGCCCGTGCCCGCCGTGGTGGGCACGGCCACCAGCACGCTGGCATGCGGCTTGAAGAACTTGCCAAAGCCGGACACCGATTCTGCCGAGCCGGGATTGGCCAGCAGCAGGCGCGCAACCTTGGCGGTGTCCATGGCTGACCCGCCGCCCAGCGCCACAATGAAGTCGGGGCTGCAGGCGGCCAGTGCATCGCGGCAGGCCTCGATGGTGGCTGTGTCGGGCTCATGTGCAGGCACAAAGTGCACGGCTGGTGTGTTGCCTGTGGCATCTTGCAGCAATTGGCATACCTGCGCTGCAACCTCGGTATTTTCAAAAAACGCGTCCATCACCACGACGGCGCTTTTGGCGTTGGCCTCGCGCGCCAGATCACCCAGTTTTTCTATGCCCATCCAGGCAGAAATGATGCGGCGATTGGAATGGACGAAGTTAAAAGAAGCACAAATTTCAGTCATGGGGTTTAAAAGGTTTAAGAAATATCCATCACAACACTCTTGTGCTGCAGGTAGGCGTCCAGCCCTTCCACGCCCAGCTCGCGGCCATAGCCGCTTTGCTTGTAGCCGCCGAAGGGCATTTCAATACCAATCACGGCGGGCGTGTTAACTGACACGGTGCCCGCTTCAATTCTGGCTGCCAGCTGGTGCGCACGCGACAGGGACTGCGTCCACACGGTGGCTGCCAGGCCATAGTCTGAGTCATTGGCCACGGCAATGGCTTCGTCCATGTCCTTGACGCGGATGACGGTGAGCACCGGGCCAAAAATCTCTTCGCGCGCAATCTTCATCTGGTTGCTGGCGTGGTCAAAAATGGTGGCCTCCACAAACGGGCCGGGAAGGCCATCGGGTGCTTTGCCGCCACACACCAGCCTGGCACCTTCAGCCACTGCGCCATCGCAGTACTTTAAAATGTTTTGCTGCGCGGCGCTGTTGATGACCGGGCCCAGCGTGGTGCTGGCATCCATTGGGTTACCTGTCTTCAGCAGCCTGGCACGGGCAGCGATTTTTTCAACCAGCGCATCAGCCACGGACTCGACCACGATGCAGCGGGTGCGCGCAGCACATTTTTGCCCCGCATGGCCAAACACGCCTGCTGCTGTGCCGATGGCGGCGCGGTCCAGGTCTGCGTCCGCCAAAATAACCGCAGGTGATTTGCCGCCCAACTCCAGCGTGACCCGCTTGACGCTTTTGGCCGCGGCCTGGGCTACTTGTATGCCGACTTCGGTTGATCCGGTAAACGAGACTTTGGCGATGTCAGCATGTGTGGCCAGTTGCATGCCAATGCCCCGGCCTGAGCCTGCCACCACATTGAACACGCCGGGCGGCAAGCCCGCATCCACCGCCAGCGCGGCAAACAGCAGGGTTGACAGCGGCGTTTCACTGGCCGGTTTGACGACCACAGTATTGCCCGCAGCCAGCGCAGGTGCCAGTTTCCACAGCATCAGCAGCAAGGGAAAGTTCCACGGCAAAATCAAACCGCACACGCCCAGCGGTTCGCGCCGCACAAAGCGGTGAATGCTGCTGGCGCTGGCCACCACACGGCCATCCAGCCGCTCGGCGCAGCCCGCAAACCATTGCAGTGTGCCGATGCTGGCGCGAATGTCGATTTCAGCATCGCCAATGGTTTTGCCGCCATGGTGGGATTCAAGCGCCACAAATTCACGGAACCGGGTTTGCAAAACATTGGCCATCGCCATCAGTACTTTCCCGCGTTCGGCCGGGGCTTTGCCAGCCCATGCGGGCAGGGCCGCTTTGGCTGCAGCAACAGCGGCATCCAGGTCGCTGACAGAGGCATAGCCGCAACGGGTGATCAGCTGGCCATCGGCCTTGCCAAACACCTCGTGCTGGTCAGTGGTTTTCACAAATCGCCCATCAATATAAACACTGCCTTCGGGCATGCCCGAGAGCAGCGCAGCGTAATCGGTGGGACTGTAGGGTGCAGACATTCAAGCTCCTCTTTAAATACTGGTTATGGGTGCAGCGGCTGTGGCAGGCGTGGGCGCACCGCCCAAAAACGCGCTGCTCAAGTCACCCGCAGCCAGCAGTTCGCTGGACGGGCTGCTGCGCACCATCAGGCCCAGCTGAATGACATAGGCGCGGTGCGACACCGATAAGGCCTTGTGTACATTTTGCTCGGCGAGCAACACGGCTGTGCCGGACGAGGTGATGTCCTTGACGCGGTTAAGCACCTCGGTCATCAAAATGGGTGACAGGCCCAGCGAGGGCTCGTCAAGCAACAGCAGGCGTGGCCGCAACATGAGCGCACGGCCAATGGCCAGCATCTGTTGCTGGCCACCCGACAGCGCCCAGCCCATGGCGCTGGTTTTCTCTTTCAAGGCAGGAAAGAAAGCATAGACCTCCTCGGCGCGGGCGCGCCCGCTGTCTTTGTCGCGGCTGGCGACCAGCAGGTTTTCATGCACCGTCAGGCCGGGGAACACGCGACGACCTTCAGGTGAATAACCAATGCCAATATCGGCCCGGCTGGACACAGGCAGGGCTTTGATGCTTTGGCCGTCAAAACGCACGTCGCCCGCCGTGCCCGCCAGCATGCCCATGATGCATTTCATCAGCGTGGACTTGCCTGCGCCGTTCGCTCCCACCAGCGCCACGGCTTCGCCTGCGTTGACAGTCAAACTGACGCCGCGCAGCGCCTGTATCTGGCCGTAGCTGGCGGCCAGATTCTGGATTTCGAGCAACGCCGTCATGCTTGAACGTCTTCCGGCGCACCCAGGTAGGCGGCAATCACCAGCGGGTTGGCGCGTATCTCGGCAGGCGTGCCCTCGGCAATCACCACGCCGTGGTCCAGGCACACCATGCGCTCTGCCAGCGGCATCAAGAACGGCATGTTGTGTTCAATCACCAGAATCGACAAGCCTGTTTTGGCAAAGGCGCGCAGCCTGTCGGCCAGGTCCAGCTGCTCGTTTTCATTCAGACCTGCAGCGGGCTCGTCCAGCAGCAGCAGGGTGGGTTCCAGCGCCAGCGCGCGTGCAATTTCGACCTTGCGCTTGATGCCATAGGCCAGCCCGCCTGCGTGGGACTGTGCCGTGTGGCCAATGCCCAGGGCCTCCAGCAAATAGGCTGCGTTGCCGCGTGCCCGTTGCCATGCAGGCTGGTGCCAGCCTGCGCCAGCGGCTTGCAGCAGGCCTGCTTTTTCAAAGCCGTAACGTGCCACCGCAATGTTGTCTAGCACCGTCATGTCGTCGACCAGATTGATGTTTTGAAACGTGCGCGCCACACCGCTGCTGGCGATGGCAAAACTGGCCTGGCCATGAATCGCCTCGCCGTTCAGGTGCACGCTGCCGCTGTCGGCCCGGTAAATGCCGGTGATGACATTGAGCAGCGTGGTCTTACCTGAGCCGTTGGGGCCAATCAGGCCCAGAATTTCGCCGTGGGCAACCTTGAGCGATACGCCGTCAAGTGCCTTCAGGCCGCCAAAGCGTTTGCGTATGTCTTGCACATTGAGCAGCGGACCCGTTTGCGCAGGTGCTGCAGCTTTGGCGGGCAAGGCCACAGCTTGCTGCGGCGCACTGGGGCGTTCAGGAAAAAATTTGGCGCGCCACTGCTCCAGCAACCCGATCAGACCATACGGGGCAACAATGACGGCGGCCAGCAGCGCTACGCCATAGGCAATCAGATAGTATTTTTCAAGGGCGCGAAACCACTCGGGCAAATTCACAATCAATACCGCGCCCAAAATGGCACCGGCCACATGGGTGCGTCCGCCCAGCACCGCAATCGTCAGGCAGGCCACCATGATGGGAAACTCCAGCACCTCGACCGAAACTACGCGGATGGTGTGGGCATACAGCGCACCGGCCAGCCCGGCAAACAGCGATGACAATAAAAAAGTGGCATAGCGCAGACGTGCCGTGTCAATGCCTATGGCCTGGGCCGCGACCGGGTTCTCACGCGAGATTTGCAGGGCTGCACCGTACAGCCCGCGCGTGATGCGCCACGACAGCAGCGCGCCCACCGCAACGCAGGCCCATACCGCCAGCATGATGCCCTGGCCTTTTTTAATTTCAAAACCTAAAATCGTCAGCCCGGCAATGCCCGACAAACCGTTCGAGCCACCCGTCAAATCTTGCCAGCCAATCGCGACCAGCAGCAACACCTGGCCTATGCCCAGTGTGGCCAGTGCAAAGTAGTGCGACTCCAGCCGCAGCACGGGCGCAGCAACCACCGCAGCCAGCATGACGGGCAGCAGGATGGACAAAAACAGTGTGTATTCAGCCCCCCAGCCGTAGCGCACACTGAGAATGCCCGTAACATACGCGCCCACACCAAAAAAGCTGCCCTGCGTCAGCGCCAGCGCACCCGCATGGCCAAAGATGAACTGAAAACCCAAAGCCAGCAGTGCGTAAATGCCAACGATGGTGAACAGGCGCATCTGGTAGGCCGACGAAATACCCATCGCCCACACCACCAGCCCGACAACTCCCAATAGCAACAGCGGGCGTATCCCCTTGCTGGCCCATGACAATGCGGCGTTCGGTGCGTTCATACCCGCTTTTGTACCTTCTCGCCAAACAGGCCTTGCGGCCTGAAAAACATGATGGCCAGCAGGCAGATGTACAGCAAGATGGTTGACGCCGTTTGCGTGAACAGCCAGGGCGTGACATCTTTCAGGAACGGCACCAGCACCGGCAGCGACGGCAGCAACACCTCAAACAGTGCAATGATGAGCGCGCCGCACACCGCGCCACTCAGGCTGCCCCAGCCCCCAATCGTCACGGCAATATAGGCCTTGATGATGTAGTTGGAGCCATCGGTGGGAGACACAAAAAACGTGTTCGACAGCATCAGGCCTGCAGCCCCGGCCAGTGCTGAGCCAATGGCAAAGGTCAGGGCAATCATGCGGTTGACGCGAATGCCCATGGCTTCTGCCATCGGTCTGTCCTGTGCTGTCGCGCGCAGTTTGCGCCCCAGACCGGTATGGTTGAGCAGCAGATGCTGCGCGGCAATTAACAGGGCCGCAATCACCACGATGCTCAGCGCCTGCTGGCCCACCGTGATGCCTGCCAGGCTGAGGGAGCCTTCACCCAACAGGGGCGGGCCTTTGCGCGGCTCTGCGCCATTGATGGCGTTGGCCGAGTTTTGAAACACGATGCCCAGCGCGATGGTTGAAATAAATACCGACACCGGCGGCCTGTCCTTGAGGGGAAAGTAAGCCAGGTATGAAAACACAAACCCGAGTACGGCCATTACCACCATCACCATGGGCAGCAGCAGCACACCAGGCAAGGGCAACAGGCTGAACAGGGCAATCGTGACGTAACCACCGGCCATCACCATGTCGCCATGGGTAAAGTTGACGGCGCTTGTCGCGTTGAGAATCAGCACAAAGCCAAGGGCCAGCAGCGCATAAGATGCGCCCAGAGCCAGCGCATTGACCAGGATTTGCAGCATGTCAGCCGGGGATGTGCATCAGTTGCTTGCCTCAGCTTTTGGCTAGTAGCGTTTGGCGATTTGCGGCGTGCGGCCATCACCATAGCAAATGATCATGGCTGAGTTCGCCATGTTGCCCTTGCCGTCCGACTTGTACGTCATGGCCAGGCCCTTGTAAGTGCCTTCTGACAGGGCCTTGCGCATGTCTTCAGGGGTTTTGGCCCCCTTCATGGCAGCATTGATGATCATGTTGGTCGCATCGTACTGGCCAACGGCAAACCCGTCAGGCTCTGACTTGTACTCGGCCCGGTATTGCGCCAAAAAGTTGGCCATGTCCGCACCACCGCCTGCCAGAGGTGCGGCGTTGGTTTCAGCGCACACGCCTTTGAGTTCGCCTGGCTCCAGCAGTGCGGCGGTAGAAGGCTGTGCCACGCCAGAACCCGCGACGATGGGCAGGTTCAGTTTTGCAGTAGCAGCCTGTTTGATAAAGAGTGCTGATGGCCCGCCATGCAAGTGCAGCATCACGACATCAGGTTTTGCGGCTTGCACTTTGCCAATCGCTGCCGACATGTCCTTGACGGTCACGTCCAGAGCTTCTTCCATGACGGGCGTGAGGCCTGCTTTTTTCAGCAATTCAACAATGTGCCCATGCCCGCCCTGGCCGTAGGCGGTGGTTTGGTAAACGATGGCCACACGTTTCTTTTTGAGCTCTTCCAGCACGTAGCGAACATGGGCATTTTTGGCGACCGCATCACCCGGGAAGAAACGAAAGACGTAAGGATTGCCTTTTTCAGTGATGCTGGCTGTGCCTGACACCGTGGCCAGGGGGATTTTGTTTTCAAGTGCAATGGGCAGCATGGCCAGCATCTGTGGGCCAAGCATGGAAGCCGCAACCGCCGTGACTTTGCCCCGTGCCAATGAGCGCTCCAGTGCGGTCGTTGCACCTTCAGGCGATGCGCCTGTGTCGCTCACTTCCGATCTGATTTTGACGGAGGCGGGTGCATTTTTAATCGCCAGCAATGCGCCATTGCGCTGGCTGGTGCCCTCAAGCGCCAGAAAGCCAGTGACGGGAACCAGTACCGGAATGTTGATTTCTGTCTGCGCGAGCACCGCCACAGGCAGCGACAACAGAACGGACAGTGCGACAGGATTTGGACGGAAAAAACGCGTGTTGCTCATGACGATCTCCTTATTTAATAATGACCTGGAACGGGAAAACAAAAAACCTGTAACCCAACATGTCAAGGCGTCAGATTCACACCCTTGACCACTTGCGCCCACTTATGGGATTCACTTCGAACATAGGCAGAAAAAATTTCGGGTGTTGCAAACTCGGGCTCTGCACCCAATTCCCGCAATTGCTTTTGCATGTCAGGCATTTTTAGCACTGCTGTCAGCGACTGGTTGAGCTTGTCAGTCACAGTCGCTGGAATGCCCGCCGGAGCGAAGACACCAAACCAGGCGCTGACCTCGTAGCCTGGCACGCCAGACTCTGCCATGGTGGGCACGTTGGGCAATTGCGGACTGCGCTCCTTGCTGGTCACGGCCAGTGCCTTCAGCTTGCCTGACGTGATGTGCGGCAAGGCGGTGGCCTGCAGGTCAAACATCAGTTTGACATGCCCCGCCAACACATCATTGAGCGCAGGCGCACTGCCTTTGTAAGGCACATGCAACAGGCTGATGTTTGAAGCTCCTTCAAACATGGCCCCCGCAAGGTGGTTGGATGTACCCGGCCCGGCAGAAGCGTAGGTGATGTCGCCAGGCTTGGCTTTGGCCAACGCCACAACGTCTTGCACTTTTGCAGCGGGCAAGGTTGGCTGGGTGACCAGAACAAAAGCAATCGACGCCACCGGCGCGACGGCGGTGAAGTCTTTGACCGGGTCATAGCCCACTTTGTTCATGGCCGGGTTGATGGCGTGCGAGCTGACGGTTCCCATCAGCAGGGTGTAGCCGTCGGCTGGCGCAACAGCAACGGCTTTGGCACCAATGGCCGTACCCGCACCTGCGCGGTTGTCAATGATGACGGTTTGGCCCCAGAGCGCGCCCAATTTTTGCCCCACGGCCCGCGCAAGAATGTCAGCCGAGCCGCCTGGCGGAAAAGGTACGACCAGCGTGACGGGGCGCACAGGAAAAGCATTTTGCGCAGATGCCGTGACACATGCACAAACCAAAGCGGCGGCGGTCAGCAGCAGTCGGCGATAGGTTTTCAAGGGTTTCAATCTCAGTGAACAACAGCGACGCGGTCGACCTCGGGGATTTCCGGGATCTCCACACCGTAGGGCGCAATCTCTTCGCGTATTTGATCGAGGGAGCGTTTGATGATGAAAATTTCCTCGTCAGGATGCGTGGCACCCAAACCATGCTCTGCCGCCAGCGCCCGGTTGTGGCCAGCCCGTGCGCGTTCGTCTTCGGGCAGATTGACAACGGCATACACACCATTGAGCAAGCTGCCACGCAATTTTTTGGCGAACTTTTTACCAATCAATTCCTTGTCATGCGGGCTTAACTCTTCAAAGAAGCGGCGCATGATGATCCGGCCAAACTGGATGTGCCGCGCTTCGTCTCGCAAGATCAATTGGCAGGCGCTGCGAATGGATTTAAAGCGGGCGTTCTCATACCGTGCCTTGAGCAGCTCACCTGATAGCTGCTCAAACAGCGTGTTGACCGCCAGTCCCGCAAAAAACGACATGGCTTTTTCATCTTTTTCATCATGAAAGCGCGGAATCACTGACTTGAAATAGTCTGCGCGCGGCTCGTTTTGATAGCCGCCCAGACCGCGCGCTACCAAAAATGATGTTTCGTGGTGACGCAACTCTTCTGCAATGAAGTTGATGATGTGCTGCTTGATCTCAAACGGCTGGTGGTCAAAAATAGCCTCGCGCAGCCGCTCGGTGCCGTAGGGTATGGCACCGTGCTCCATCCAGGCGCGCAGGCTCCACCATTCGCCACCCGCTTCACGTACTTCGGTGGGCAGGTCAGCCTCAACCAGGTCTGAAAAGTCAATCGACAACGGATTCCAGGCCAGGTCACGGGCCTGTTCGCACAACCGCCAGACCTCGGGGTATTCAATGTCCGACTTGATCGGATAGGGGTTGGGAACAGGGTTCAGTTCCTCAAGGAGCGATGCTTGCATGACAGAGCTTTCAGGCAATTGAATTGAGATTGATTTTGTGGCGGGTTTACAAACTCGTCTAATACCGTTTTAAGCGATTGGTGATAGTTGAAACGAATCACCGCTGTAAAATCAATTCATGGATTTACGCCAGCTCAGACAGTTTGTTGCAGTGGCCGAGGAGAGCAGCTTCAGGCGTGCTGCTGAACGCCTGCACGTGTCACAGCCGCCGCTAAGTGTTGCGATTCAAAAGCTGGAAGCGGATGTCGGCGTGACTTTGCTTGACCGCACCCGCCACCATGTGCGCCTGACGGTCGCTGGCGAGGCTTTTTTGCGCGAGGCCAAACGCACGCTGGCGCACGCGCAACTCTCAATTGAAATCGCCCAACGTGCTGCAGCAGGCAAGCTGGGCACACTCAGGCTGTCGTTTGTGCCCAGTGCTGCACTTAATGTGGTGCCCGGCCTGTTGCGCGCTTTTCGGGAGGACTATCCGGATGTCACGCTGGTGCTGACCAGCGACACCACATCGCAGCAAATGGCAACGCTTTTAAGTGGCGCAACTGATGTCGGCATCGTCGTGCCGCCGTTGCATGATGCCGGAGATTTCCGGGTAGACAGTTTTTGCGATCAGGAACTGATGCTGGCGGTGCCGGTGTCACACCCCCTGGCCAGCCAAAAGCGTGTTCAGCTCAGAGACTTGGCGCAGGAGTCTTTTGTCGGCTTCCCATTCAGCGAAGGCCCAGGCTTTGAAAGCGTCGTCATGGCTGCTTGCCATGACTGCGGTTTTGTGCCCAAGTTTGTGCAGGTGGCATCTGAAATGCAAACTATTTTGGCGCTGGTCAGCAGTGGCTTGGGCATTGCGCTGGTACCGCAGGCGATGCAGGCTGTTCAAACAGACTATGTCACCTACCTGCAGGTCAGGCAACGTAATTCGGCAGTCAAGTATTCACTGGGCCTTGCATTTGATCCTGCCAATGTCAACCCTGCGTTAAATGCCTTTGTGGCAATTGCGCAGCGCATGCGTCGTCATTGACGCGCTTACGGTGCTGTCAGATCATTCGGTAGCTGTTTCATGAATACTTCCAGGTCAGTTATTGGCAGTGCCTTGCAGAACAGATGCCCCTGATAAGACTCGCAGCCAAAACGCCTGAGCATGTCGCGCTGAGCAATGGTTTCCACACCTTCGGCCACTACGCCCAAGCCAAGGCTTTGCGCGAGCCCAATAATCGTGCGGGCAATGGCTGCATCGTTGGGATCTGTCAGGATGTCCTTGACAAATTCGCGGTCAATCTTTAATTGATCAAGCGGCAGGTGTTTCAGGTACGACAAGGCCGAGTAACCAATACCGAAATCGTCGATCGACATGGTGATGCCAGCATCCTTGAGCAAGCCCATTTTGGCGATTGTGACTTCCATCCCCGTCGCCAACAGGCTTTCCGTCAGTTCCAGGTTCAATTTGTTCGCATTGATACCGAAACGCTTGATGGTGGCCATCAACATGTCTACAAACTCAGGGTGGCGAAACTGTCGCACGCTCACATTGACAGCAATTCGTAAATGACGTGTCTCGACTCGCTTGGCCCATCTGGACAACTGGACGCAGGCCGTTTCAATGACCCATTGCCCCAATTGCAAAATCAGCCCGCTTTCTTCGGCCTGTGTGATGAACTGGTCCGGATACACCAGCCCCTGTAACGGGTGCTGCCACCGCACCAGTGCTTCAACGCCAAACATGCGTCCTTCACGCCCAACTTGCGGCTGGTAGTACAGCACAAAATCACCCTGCCGCAGGCTCTGGCGCAGTTCCATGTTGATCGCCGCATTGGCCGTGACCAATGCCTGCATGGCCGGATCAAAAAAACACACTGTATTGCGACCCGACGCTTTGGCTTGATACATGGCCAGGTCGGCTTGTTTGAGTAGGTCACTCATGTTCTGTTGGCGCTTGTTGAACAGCGTAATGCCGATGCTGCAAGTGCTGTCATGCTGATAGCCTGCCAGGTCGTAGGGCTGATTCAATGCCAGCAAAATTCTTCGTCCAACTATTCGGCTGTATTCTGTAGCGGCATTTGTCTCGTCAGGCAAATTTTCCAGCATCACCACAAACTCGTCCCCGCCCAGGCGCGCTACGGTGTCGCTTAGCCTGACGCAGACTCCCAGGCGCGCAGCAACTTTGCGAAGCAGCATATCCCCCGTCGCATGGCCAAGGGTGTCATTCAGCACCTTGAAGTTGTCCAGATCAATGAACATCAATGCGCCGTTGTTGCCGGTGAGTTCGGTTTTGGGCGGATCATCGCTGTGCGCCAGTGCACGCTCCAGTCGTTCCATCAACATCTGGCGATTCGGCAGTTGGGTCAATGCGTCGTAAAAAGCCAAGTATTCAATCTCTTCTTCCGCGATCTTGCGCTGCGTGATGTCACGTGCCACAGATACCCAATGTGAAGCGACACCCTCCGCAGTTTTAAGGGGCACGATGTCCAGCTCAATCCAGAACAGCGTGCCATCTTTTTTGTAATTGACCAGCTCAGCGTGAACAGGTTGCGACTGCTGTAGTGCCGTGTGAATACGGCTTAACTCTGCATACTGACTGCCTTGCCCCTGCAACAAGCCAGGCGAACGCCCCATGACTTCACGACGGCTATAACCCGTATGTTTTTCAAAAGCTTCGTTGACATAAACAATCCTGTGGGTGGGCGTGTTCATGGGTGCCACCTCAGTGATCACCACGATGTCATGGAGCTTGGCCATGCTGGCTTGCAATAGTCTGAGTTCCCCATCATTTTGCACAAATGGCGGCGGTCGCGGGAATAAGAAACTCTTGCCAAACAATTGAATATGCATGCTGGCTAGCTTAGGGCGAGCGCAATACTTTGTAATAAAGGCATTAACGCAAGTTACCGAAGGTTACGTCCTACAAAATCCAAGGTGTTTGCCTTATTAGCAATGCATAAGCAGCCGTTTTAAATCAATCCAGTTCATTGATTTAAACCTAATAACTTTATGCAAAACATTCTTTTTGTTTCGGGCACGCGCCCGGAAATCATCAAACTTGCTCCGCTCTACCACGCCCTGCGTGAAGCTCCCTGGGCGAAGGTGCAATGGCTGCACACGGGCCAGCATGCCGACATGGCAACCAGTATCCTGGCTTGCTTTGATGTTGTTCCCGAAATCACACTGCATCGCGCAGGCAGCAGTCTGCTTGAATTCAGCATGGGCTGTAGGCAGCAGCTTGAGCTGGAGATGGCCAGGCAAAAATGGGCGCTTGTAGTTGTGCAAGGTGACACGGAAAGCGCATTCCAGGGTGCGCTCGCTGCTTTTTACAACCGTGTTCCCTTGGCTCACATTGAAGCAGGCTTGCGAACCTACAACCTGAACCGGCCGTTTCCTGAAGAGGGCCTGCGGCAGATGATCAGCAGGTTGACCCGGTTTCACTTTGCGCCCACCGAACGCGCCCGTATTGCCTTGCAGAACGAAGGAATTGCTGACGAATTCATTCACATGACGGGTAACACGGTTATTGATGCACAGCAGTGGACATGTGCGCACCGTGGTGTGAAACGCAATATTGACGGCCGGGGTCATTTGCTGGTAACCGTGCATCGCCGTGAAAACTGGGGTCATGACCTGGCTGAAATATGCCATGCCATTGCGGGCATTGCGGCACTGCAACCTGATTTGCAAATATTGTTTCCGGTGCACTTGAATCCAGTGGTTCAGGGTCCGGTCAACAGCATCCTGAAGGGCATTGCCAATGTCAAGTTGACAGAGCCTCTTGATTACACGCAGATGCAGCAGGCGCTGGCCGATGCCTGGCTGGTGTTAACCGATTCAGGTGGGCTCCAGGAAGAAGCACCCACCTTCGGGGTGCCGGTGCTGGTGCTACGCGACGAGACCGAGCGTCCCGAAGCAGTGGACGCGGGTTGCGCCTTGCTGATAGGTGCTGAACGCAACATCATCGTCCAACAGGTTATGCGCCTTTCAGGCGACCAGGCAGCTTATACACGCATGTCGCAAGCAGGCAACCCGTTTGGCGATGGCACCGCCTCAAGACAAACAGTGGCGGTACTGGCCAAACATTTCCAATCGCAATCAGCCAAGCTTGCTGAAACTGTTTGAGCTTGAGCATTCGCATACCACCGCACATCACCGGACATTACTTATGCCAGATCCATTCAGCGCCTATCCAGTAGCTTCAGTGATGACAACACTGCTATTTTTAATCGTGGTGATCATGATGCTGTATGGCATCAGGCATTTCTTGTTTACCATGAACCGCCTGACCGGCAAGCAGCGCCACCCTTACATTGATATATCGGTCGCACGCTGGCCCATGATTACGGTGTTTATTGCTGCGCATAACGAAGAGCGCGTTGTTGCAGACTGTATTGAGGCACTGCTTAACACCGACTATCCCACTGACTGTTTAAAAATTATCCCGGTTAATGACCGGTCAAGCGACGCTACGGGCTCAATTATTGACAGTTATGTCGCGCGTTTCCCATCGCGTATTTCACCTTTTCACCGTACCGATGGCAAGGCGGGAAAGTCCGCTGCACTCAAGGACGCCCTGCAGTTTGCCAGTGGCGATATTGCCATTATTTTTGATGCGGATTATGTGCCTGGCCGCGGTTTGCTCAAACAGCTGGTGGCACCATTTTTTGACCCCGAAGTTGGTGCGGTGATGGGCCGCGTTGTGCCCATTAACAGCGGCACAAACCTTTTGACACGCCTGTTGGATCTGGAGCGTTCAGCTGGCTACCAGGTGGACCAGCAGGCCCGCATGAACATGAACCTGCTGCCGCAGTATGGCGGTACCGTAGGTGGCGTACGACTGTCAGCAGTTGCGGCAGTTGGTGGCTGGCACGACGATACGCTGGCTGAAGACACCGACATCACTTTCAGGCTCATGTTCAATGGCTGGAAAACCATTTACACCAATCGGTCTGAGTGTTATGAAGAGGTTCCTGAGGACTGGAAGGTACGCATTAAACAAGTCAGCCGCTGGGCCAAAGGCCATAACCAAGTCATGGCACGTTACTGGTGGCAATTTGCGAGCAGTCCTTACCTCACTTTAGGACAGCGTGTAGACGGTTTGCTGTTGCTGTTTGTTTTTGTTATTCCGCTCATCATGTTACTGGGCTGGGCACTGGCATTGGCGCTGTACTTCCTTAATGCAGGTTCTTTGCTGTCGCTGCTTATCCCGGTTTTTGCGCTGATGGTTTATGGAACGCTGGGTAATTTTGCGGCATTTTTTGAAATTGTGGTGGCTGTGCTGATTGATGGTAATCGCAAGCGTTTGCGCTTGCTGCCTTTCAATATGCTTGGTTTTCTGGTCAGCCTGTTTGCCATTTCTGGCGCTGTGTGGAGTTTGATGCTGGACAACATTTTCAAACGCGAGATGGTATGGGACAAAACCATTCGCTATCGCAGTGAAGCAGGCATTCAAAAGTTGGGTAAATGATGGCTACAGATAACCTCACCTTTGCCCTGTTTGCAGTCGTTTGCCTGTTGCTGCTAACTCTGCCCTTCATCCCGGCCTACCAGGAGTGGCGTCACCCGAGCGATGTGGACGCATTGCCAGTCGCAGCCAATTACACCAGTGACATTGATCACTTTTCCAGGCGTTTGCATGCTGATGCAACAGCCAAACTTGGTTTGGGTGAGTCTACCGGGTTTGAAGACTTTGACTTTGTATCTTTTCCCGTTGAGGAGATGCAATGGAACGCTGCCCCAAAACGCCTTATATCGCGTCACGCCATTGATACATCAACAGCTGTTCGCAGTGCCAGGGCACTTTATGTTGAAGGCGACATTCGCGTCGGTTCCGAGTCTGCATTTTCTGCGCTCTATGCAACGGGTGATATTGAATTGGGCAGTGGCAGTGAAATTCACGATTGGGCACATGCTGGCGGGATAGTTCGTCTTGGCCGCAACGGCGTTGCCTTGAGACGCATTTCTGCCGACGTTGCAATTGAGCTGGACAGTGAGGTTTGGTTCGAACGGTTACAAGCACCAACGCTGCGCTTTGGCCTGCCCGCGCACAAACCAGCTGAGAAGATTCACTGGACGCAAACGCCTGCAAGTTATGCCGACTTGCCTAACGCGATTCAGCAAACGCCTCTGCTATTTTTAATTCGGGGAGACTGCGCGTTGCCCGAAGAGTGCATCTATCAGGGCTCACTTGTCGTCACAGGTTTTCTGACAGTGGGAAAAGGAACGACAGTGGCAGGCGATGTCAAAGCCCGTGAAGGTGTCAGCATTGGTCGACGCGCGAGCGTCGAGGGCGCCATCATCTGCGAAAAACGTGTGTATGTTTTCAAGGACGCGAGTGCTTACGGGCCAGTGGTGTCAGAGAGTGACATTTTGATTGGCACCCGCGCAGTGATCGGTTCACCCGACGCGCTCACGACTGTCACCGCCCGCAACATCATTGTCGAAGACGGCGCCATCGTGCATGGCGCCATCTGGGCGCATGAGATCGGCATGGTGAAGTCAGAATGATGCTCAGATACATCGTCTCAAACTTTGTAGTGGGCATGCTGTTGATGCACGCCACTGCGGTGAATGCAGCGGCAACGCTAGACCTGCGCGGTTACACCGATAGTTCTGGTGCCATCACTATTTTGAACGGTGGCGATACGACCGATCCGTACTTTGCCATACAGGCTTTGTTGCTGGCACATGACAACGGCATGGAAATTTCAGCGCCCGCTACAAAGTTTGCCAACTGGCTGGTACCGCACCAAAAACCAGATGGGACATTTGACCGTTTTTGCCTGAGCCCAACCAAAACCTGGGTATCTTGCAAAACTGCGGATGCTGATGACTCACTGCTCGCCTTGTGGATTCGGCTTCTGGAAACCATGCCAGAGCAATTGGCCAAAAATCCGGCATGGTTCAATAGCCATGCGATAAGTAAAAAGTCGCTTGAACATCTGTTCCAGCCTTCACGCGGTGTTTACATGGTATCGCCGGTCTATCTGCACGGATTGTTCATGGACAACCTTGAAGTCTGGTCGCTCAAGGCACACGCTAAAAATCCAAAGGCTGGCGAGCTGGGCAAATTGGCTCAGGACATCTACAAAACCTTTTGGCAGCCGGTCAACAAAAACTTTCTTGTCTCCACCCAGCTTGAGCAGCAAACTCAAAAGCCATTGTTTTACCCGGACCATGTGGCACAGCTATTTCCACTGCTTGTAGGTTTTCCGTTGTTGCCTCAACCCGAGAAAGTCTATTACAAAAACTGGATGACCAAGCACCGGGCCGAATGGCTTAAACAGGGTGAGACAGACTATCCATGGGGAATTTTGGCCGTGCTAGCGCACAGACAAGGAGATAAAAAAAGTGTAGGGTGCTGGTTGCGTGAGACATCCGTGATGCGCCATTCGAACCGATGGGCGATTACTGATGAAGTTGCTTTTTTAATTTTGGCCAGCAAGCGAATTGAACCAGCCAGCAAAAACGCAGATTGCAAATGATTGATTTTTCACAACAATTTTGAGGGGCAACCGGATGAGCAAACGATTTTTAAAGAAAATTTTATTCCTGGGGGGCAGTTTTGTCGGCCTTTGCTGCGGCAGCGTTGCAATGGCGCAATCTGCCAATCAGGGTTCTGGTCTGGCTGCGTCAGCGCCGGCGTCTGTAGCGCCAGGCATCACAGAACCAGAGTTGCCGCGCATGCTGGAGCTCAGTACCGGATTTCAGAATCTCAGTGCCGGGTTGGGCAACTGGCGCGACGTGACCCTGCGTGGTGCCTACGGTTTACCCTCACACGTTCTGCAAGGAGAAATTTCTGCTACTCGAAGATTTAACAAGGATGGCGTGTTTGTAGGTTTGAGCGACACCTACACCTTCGACCCAGATTGGTATGCCAATGTAGCAGTAGGTTTTGGCGATGGTGCTTTTTATCTGCCGCGTTATCGTGTTGATGCAACCATATACAAAAAGTGGCTGCCGCAAAAAAACCTGATCACCTCCATCGGAGCAGGCCAGTACAAAGCACCTGACGGTCATACCGACAACAGTTTGTCGCTCGGCCTGGTCTATTATTTTGACGCGCCATGGGTAGCTGAAGTTGGTATACGTGCTAACAACAGTAATCCCGGTGCCATTAAATCCCAACAGCAGTTTCTCGCACTTACCTATGGCAGGGTCAAAGAAAATTTGGTAACTGTGCGCCATGCATGGGGCAGCGAAGGCTACCAAACCATTGCTACCAATACACAACTGGTGAACTTTGCCAGCAAAGAGTCCAGCATTTCATGGCGTCACTGGTTCGCACCCCGTACCGGTGTGCTGGTTGGCGCCAACCGTTACACCAATCCGTTTTACAACCGTTCCGGTGTGACTATCGGCATCTTTCACGATTTCTGAAAACCCGCCATGCTTACAAAAACGATTTCTGTTTCGAACGAAGCCAAGGAACATGACCGTGGTTTTCACGCGGCTTTTTTGGCCGTCAAGCAAGCGCGCAATCTTCATGTCAAGGTGCGGCCGCATCGGGCCATGACACCACTGAAGGTAACGCCCTATCTGCTGGCACAAGCACTGATCTTGCCAATTGTGTTGTGCGCTGCATTGCTTTGGGCCAAACCGATGATTTTTGACTTTTGGCGTGACTGCATCGTTTTCTGGTCGGGTGGTCTTAATCTGCCGTTTACCAGTGTTACCCAGCTGACTGAAACGGGGCAATACGCTTCGCGCTTGTCAAATGCAGGGGCGAACCCGGTTATGCCAGGCAGCATCACGTTGCTGTTGACGGCGGTGGTTGCACTGGGTGGCCTGGCTTTGTCGCTCAACATGAAAAACAAGACGCTGCCACTCAAATACCCGCTACGCATTGTTTGCGTGGTGCAGCTTGTCGCGCTGTTTTATTTTTGGCTTGTACCCGGAAGCTTTCCCTACAGCGTTGCGCGCCATAGCGAGGAACTGATGACGATAGGGTACGTGGTGATGCTGACGACACCGGTCATGCTTGCTGTGGGCTACTATATTTTGAACCAGAGTCTTTTGATCAAGTTATTTCATACAGCCTTGATTTTGGGATTTTTCGCCATCTTGATCCCGCATCAGGTGCTGGCACAAGCTTTCATCATGCAACATTTTTCGGTGTTGTTCATGCCAGTGCTCTATATATGTTTCGGTGCGGTTTTTGATGCGCTTGTTTTTGTCGCTCTTTACTCTTGGGTTGCCAGTAATGCGCCTGCCAATGCAACGGTTTAGTGCACTCCAAAACGATAAAACAGTCAGTAACGCACGCCGCAAACTGCAAGGGCATTGAGGCCATGGTCGTTTATCACGTAAGTGTTGTCACCCGCTGCGCTTAAAAAACCATGCTTGACAAGTGAGGCTACTGTTTTCATGCCGTGCGCACGGGTTTTATACGGCTGAGGCTGATGCATGGCTGTGGGTAGCGCTGCCACAATTTTGAAGCCATACCGGGCGTCTTCCAGGCATTCGTACTGCTTGTAGGTCAGTGTTTTAAGAGGCAAATCACCGCTGATACTGCCGCTCCACTCCATGTCAGACGGTATATAACTGATCTTATTGGCGCTGTCGTCTGGCGGGGTGCTGGCCGATTGCGTGGCCCGGCGCTTGCGTTTGACGAGGCGATAGCCCATAAAACCGAGCAAGCTCAGTATGGCCAAAGCAAAAAACCCCAAAACAACAGACGTCACAATTTTCCTCCCCAAAACTTCACCAATTATCGGTAAAAAATCACCTGCACGTTTGCCTCCAGTTTCGGGCCGATGGTCTCAAAATGTTTTGGCTACGGTTTATGGCGATGCCTGGATTTCAAAATCAGCGTCACCCAAATAGCGGTTGACACCAAATGCGGCGTGGATCGCGGCAAGTACGGCTGCCTCCCACTGCTCGGCCAGCAATTGCTCCGCAGGTGTAATGGGCCAAGGGCGCGGATGGTCACCATGCAGTTGAAAAAGTTTTTGATAGGCGCAGTAGCAAGGCAATACCAATGCCGCATCACCGAGCGTCTCCTCAAGCGCTGAACGAAACCGCTCTACGGCTATAGCACGTTCGGCTTCGGTCACGTCATCAGCAGAAAAAATCTTGAGCAGGTAGGCCATGTTGCGCGTTGGTGGATACAGGCACATTTTCCGCTGGAACAAGGCCATGTAAAAATTAATTTCGTTACGCCTTTTGCATCATGCGGGTGCTTTTCAATTTTTGCGCGTCTACCATGCATTCTTTTTTAAGGAAGTCACATGGCTACACCGTTTTTTGGCAAACGCGAGATGGATACCCCTATCGCCACCGCAACACCTACCAATCTGCGACACGGTGCTGCCAGCACCTTTCAGGGCTCACAAGCATCCGTTGCGCCTCAGCAAGCTGTTGCATCCACGCAAAAATCGGGCAGTGAAATGACCGCGAACAGCGCGCCAGAAGGTGGCAGCAAACTCACGGTTGGACCCAACATCAAGCTCAAAGGGGTTGAAATCACAGACTGCGACACGTTGGTGGTTGAGGGCTTCGTAGAGGCGACCATGGATTCGCGCGTGATGCAAATCGCTGAACAAGGCGCGTTCAAAGGCTCAGCAGAAATTGACGTGGCCGAAATCCGTGGGGAGTTCAATGGCAACCTGACGGTGCGCCAGAAGCTGGTGATTTACTCCACCGGGAAAGTCACGGGCACCATCCGCTACGGCAAGCTGGTGATCGAAGAAGGTGGCCAGCTGGCAGGGGAGATCTTGTTTGGTGCTGTCGGCAAAGCACCAGCGCTGGCGCAGGTTAGCGCGGGTCTTAAAACAGCCTGAACAACAGCGGCACCAAAAATGGCATCAACAGCGATGCCAGTACCACTTGCAGGCCAAGCGCCAGTGCCGCATAGGCACCTGCGTCGGCATTGACTTGCAGGGCGCGCGCCGCACCAATGCCGTGTGCCGTCGTGCCCAGCGCAAAGCCGCGCGCGGCCCAGCCGGTGGGGGTGGTGGGTATGCGCAGCGCATCAAACAGATATTTGCCTGCCAGTGCACCCACCAGGCCCGTGATGACGGCAAACACCGCAGCCAGTGCGGGAATGCCGCCTATTTTTTCAGCAATACCCATGGCCACTGGCGCTGTGACTGACTTGGGTACCAGCGACAACATCACCTCTGGCGGCAAGCCAAAAGCCCAGGCTAGCAGCAGCGCAGAACCACTTGCGGCCAAGCCGCCTGCCATAGCGGCAGTCAGCAGCCGCCCCCAGCGCTGACGCAATTCAGCACGACGTTGCCACAGTGGCCAGGCCAAGGCCACCACGGCAGGCCCGAGCAAAAAGTGAATGAACTGCGCACCTGCAAAGTAGGTGGGGTATGGCACACCTGACAGCAGCAGGCCTGCAGCCAGCACCAGTACCGTCCACAGCACCGGGTTGGCCCAGGGGGCCTGTTGCAACCGCGCGTAGGCGGCTTGCGCCAGAACATACACGACCAGGGTTGCGGTTAAACCGAACAGCGGTGTGGCCGACAGGTAAACCCAAAGCTCAACGAATTTAGGCATCTTCTTTGGCGTTTTTTATCCACCGCAAACTCAGTACCGTCGCGGCCAAACCCGCCAGCGTGGACAGCACCACCACGGCCAGCATGCGAAAACCATACTGGTTGACCAGTGACAAATGGGTCATCATGCCCACACCAACCGGTACAAAGAGTAAGGAAAGGTGTGAAAGCAAAAAGTCAGCGCACAGGCTGACGGGCTCGCGAATGGCCGTCCAGCGCAGTGCAAACAGCAGCAAAAGCATGCCGACGACAGGCCCGGGAAAAGGCAGTTTCAGGCCGCGCGCCAGCAGTTCGCCGACCGACTGAAAGACCAGCAACCAGGCCAGGCCGCGCAGGGCTTGCATGGTCAGCCCGGCGACGGGCCGCCCCTAGCAGGGCTAGCCCCCTCGGGGGGCAGCGCATTACACAAAGTGAAAAGCGTGGGGGTCATCAGTACCGGGGTAAGTCAGGATGCGAGATTTTCCCACCACGCACCAGCATTTTTCCGTATTCAGCGCAGCGGTTGAGTGTGGGAATCACCTTGCCGGGGTTGAGCAAGCCACGGCTGTCAAACGCACGCTTGACGCCAAACATCTGCTCGTTTTCTTCATTTGAGAACTGCACGCACATGGAGTTGAGCTTTTCCACACCCACGCCATGCTCGCCCGTCACCGTGCCGCCCATGGCCACGCTGGTCTCCAGAATCTCAGCGCCAAACAGTTCGCATCGGTGCAGTTGGTCTGCATCGTTTGCGTCAAACATGATCAGCGGGTGCAGGTTGCCGTCACCCGCATGAAACACGTTGGCACAGCGCAGGGCATACTTTTTTTCCATCTCGGCAATGGCCAGCAAAATATCAGCCAGGCGCTTGCGCGGAATGGTCGAGTCCATGCACATGTAGTCGGGGCTCATGCGACCACTGGCTGGAAAAGCATTTTTGCGACCTGACCAAAACTTCAGCCGCTCAGCTTCGTTTTGGCTGACAGCAATCGCCGTTGCACCGCAGCGTGTGAGCACTGCGCTCATGCGGCCGATTTCTTCCTCAACCTCCTCCACCGTGCCATCGCTTTCACACAACAAAATCGCCTCAGCCGTCAAATCGTACCCAGCGTGCACAAAGTCTTCAACCGCAGCCGTCATGGGCTTGTCCATCATCTCCAGCCCTGCCGGAATGATGCCCGCAGCAATGACCGCCGCCACCGCATCACCAGCTTTGCGCAAATCGTCAAAACTGGCCATGATGCAACGCGCCAGTTGCGGCTTGGGGATCAGCTTGACAGTGACTTCGGTGGTGATGGCCAACATGCCCTCGCTGCCGATGATGACGCTGAGCAAGTCGTAGCCCGGTGCGTCCAGCGCATCGCCGCCAAACTCAACTTCTTCGCCTTCAATTGTGTAGCCCTTGACCTTGATGACATTGTGGACAGTCAAACCATATTTCAGGCAATGCACACCGCCCGAGTTTTCGGCCACATTGCCGCCAATGGTGCAGGCAATCTGGCTGGATGGGTCCGGTGCGTAGTACAGGCCATGCGGCGCGGCGGCTTCAGATATCGCCAGGTTTCGCACGCCGCCTTGCACCACGGCGGTACGGCTCAGCGCATCCAGCTTCAAGATTTTGTTGAACTTGGCGAGCGACAGCGTCACGCCCAGCTTGTGCGGCATGGCCCCACCGCTCAGGCCCGTACCCGCACCGCGCGCCACCACGGGCACATCCAGCGCGTGGCAGGTTTTAAGGACGGCTTGGACTTGTGCGTAGGTCTCGGGCAGCACCACCACCAGCGGGCGCTGGCGGTAGGCCGTCAGGCCGTCACACTCGTAGGGGGTGGTGTCTTCGTTATTCCACAACAGCGCATGTTCAGGCACAACGACTTGCAAATTGCGCACCACCAGCGCTTGCCGCTCTGCGCGTTCGACTGAAAACTGCTGCTCTTTTGTCAGGGGTGCATTCATGGTCAGGTTCCTGTTAAGCCCTGACTTTAGTGCATCCCCTGATTTTTGAGTTGAAGAAATTTAACGCCGGACGTGAAACCCGACAGGGCAGCGCTTAAAACCGATCAGGACTTGGTGGCTTTGCTCACGGCAGGCGTGTCATACCAAGTGACTTTACCGGTCTTCACGTCGTACATCGCACCGACGATTTTGATCTCGCCTTTTTGCTCCATCTCGCGCAGGATGGGGCTTTTCTCGCGAATGGTTTCCACCGTCATCTTGACGTTGTTCTCTGCCACCATTTCAACAAACGCGTAGTTCTTCGAGCTGCGGTCCTTGATGTCTGCGCTCACGGCAGTGGCTGCGGGTTTGATTTTGCCCAGCAGACCCGTCAGGTTGCCCAGCTTGACATCATCACAAGCACCTTTGATGGCACCACAACTGGTGTGCCCCATCACCACCAGCAGTTTGGCACCGGCTGCCTTGTGGGCAAATTCCAGGCTGCCCAAAATGTCTTCATTGACGATGTTGCCTGCCACACGTGCATTGAACAGGTCGCCAATACCCTGGTCAAACACCATTTCAGCGGGGGCACGTGAATCAATGCATGACACCACACTGGCCAGCGGGTACTGGCCGGCAGCCGTTGCCTTTACTTTTTTCATCGCGTTTTGATTGACGGGTTTTCCAGATACAAAACGTGCGTTGCCCGACTGAAAACGCTTCATGATCATGTCGGGGGTCACTGCGTCCTGGCAAGCTTTGGCGTCTTGTATGTCGCAGAAAGTGCCTGGTTTGACGGCTTTCTTCGCGGCGGGCGCGTCGGCAGCGTGAACAGAGAAGGCCGTTAACAGGCAAGCGGCTAGAGTGGCAATGGCTTGTTTTTTCATAAAGTGTCTCCGTCTTTTGTTGTGTGCAGTTTGAATGCCCACATTCAAGCAGGCGGCTGATTATATAAACACATTTTGTTACTGGTTTTTATTGCTGCGCCACGGTTTTAACGGCTGAACCTGCCTTGACATCACCTGCCGGATAAACACCATTGATCAGTCGCAACTGCTGTTCGGGGTTGGCCAATGGTGAGGTTTTGGCCAGCTCGGCAAAGCCGCCGCGCGGCATAACGGCTGAGCGCACCAACCATGGCCGGGCAGCGGCTTTGTCTGCCGTGGTCAATGCGCGAAAGGTGTTTTCAGTCTCCAGCATCTGGGGGCGGCTGCGTTGCAAAGCGGCCGCGTCTTTGGCGGCATGAATGAACAAAAACACGTTGCCCTGCAAACTGGTAATCAGTGTGAGCTCGGTGTTTTGAGCCTGGCCATTTTTGCCTGCCACTGTGCCAGTAAAGCGCGTTGCTGCCAGGCCGTTGATTTGCGCACGCTCTGCGCGACCAGTGGTAGGGTTGATCATTTTCCTGATGATTTCGTCATGCGTTCTGCCTGCGTCAGGAGGCGCCATTTTGACAATCAAACCCGCATCGCCTGCGCTGTTAACCAGTGTGATCTGGTCGGCCTCGTTTTGAATGCGCCAGCCGTCGGCAGCTGTCAGTGCAAAGCCCAAGCCAGCATGGTAAAAATTGCGCCCACGCGTCAAGCCCTGCTCAGCACTTTCGCCAAAGGCCATGCCCTCCAGTATTTGTTGGTAGCGCGCGCGTCCTTCGTCGTTGTAGGCGGCGCCAGTTTTGTACTGCGCAGCCAGCCGGGTGATGGCATCGAGCCGCTGATCACTGCTGGGGTGTGACGATAACCAGCTGTTTTGCGCAGGCACAGGCCGACCCTGTGACCTGGCCAGGTCAGCAGCAAAGCGCTCCTGATTTTTCAGCACATTGATCACGTCCACCATGTTGCGTGGGTCAAAGCGGATGCGCGACAAATACTCTGCCCCCAAGCCATCGGCTTGAAGCTCTTGCTCGCGCCCGTAACGCGAGACATAGCCTGCCGCAACAGTCTGCGACAGGTCGCTTGCCATGCGGCCAGCACCACCAACGCCTTGAGATTCCAGTACCGCGCCAAGCACGCTGGCTGCCAGCACACCCAGGCCAGCATCTTGCTGGCGGGTGGCGCGCTGTGCGCCGTGTCTGGCCGTCACGTGGCCGATTTCGTGGCCCACCACGCCAGCCAGATCGGCTTCGCTGTCAAGGTAGACCATGATGCCGCGTGTGATGTAAACGTAGCCGCCTGGCAACGCAAAGGCGTTGATTTCCGGACTGTCGAGCACGGTAAATGTCCATTGCAAATTGGCGCGTTGCGACTGTTTGGCCAGACGCTGGCCAATGTCGTTGACGTACGCCTGCACGCGTGGATTTTGCAGCACGCCGTATTCCTGAAGAACCTGCGCATGCGATTTTTTGCCTTCAGCAATTTCCGCTGCCTCGCTCATCACGCTGCGCTCGGCCTGGCCTGTGACCGGGTTGTTTACCGCACTGCCACAGCCAGCGAGCAGAGCGCCAGACAACATCAGGGCGGACAATTTATAGAGGTTGAACATGGTTTACTTTCAGTAGGAATCAGGTGCCCAGGCTTTTTTTCAGCCACTCTGCGAATGCCGCACATTCCCAGCGCTCCATGGTGCCTGTACGCCAGCACAAATAGTGGGCATGGGGGCTGGGAATGTTGTGAGAAAACACCGCGTTGCTGCCAAGGCGCACCAGCGAGCCGTTTTCAAGCCACGGCGCGCCCAGCTTCAGGCGTATCAACGCAATGCCCATGCCTGCGGTGGCAGCGTCGCACATCAGCCCAATGTCATTGAACTGCGAGCCGTCAACCGGCTCTGGCCAGTCCAGGTGCTGGGCGGCAAACCAGGTACGCCACGGCTCCAGCGGCGAGCGCAGCAGGTTTTCACCTTCAATGTCCTGCGGTGTCTCAAACGGGCCATGGTCACGCACAAATGCAGGCGATGCGAGCAGCGTAACCTCGTCTTTCATCAGGCAAATATGCTCGACATCGGCATAGCGCCCGGTGCCAAATCGAATTGTCAGATCCGCGTCTTCTGCCACCACATCCAGCAGGGGGATGGACACCTGTAGCGTCAGGTCAATTTCAGGGTAGGCCTCAGTGAACTGGCGCAGGCGCGGTATCAAAATCGACCGCGCAAAAGTGGGCGTGACCGCCAGCCGGAGTTTGCGTTTGCCAGGGTTGCTGCTTTGCCCCGCCGGCCCCGGAAACTTTTGCAGCGTGGCCAGCCCGTCGCGCACATGCGCCAGGTATTCGCTGCCTTCGGTGGTCAAGGAAAAATCAGCCCGGCCAAACAGCTTGGTGCCAATGATCTGCTCCAGCTGCTTGACGCGGTGGCTGACCGCGCTGGGCGTGACGCACAGCTCTTCAGCAGCCTGGGTGACGCTGCGCAGCCGCGCCAGGGTTTCAAATGTCAGCAGGCACTGGATGGGGGGAATGCGTTGTGCACCTGCTGCGCTCATGGTGGGCTTATTTAAAGATCACAGTCTTGTGGCCGTTTAGAAGCACGCGATGCTCACTGTGCCACTTCACAGCTCTGGCCAGCACCCGGCTTTCGGTGTCCTTGCCGCGAGCCGTCAGGTTTTCAACCGTGTCCTTGTGATCTACCCGGGTCACGTCCTGTTCAATGATCGGGCCTTCGTCCAGGTCTGCCGTCACGTAATGGGCGGTGGCACCAATCACTTTCACACCGCGTTCGTGGGCCTGGTAGTACGGTTTGGCGCCCTTGAAGCTGGGCAGCATGCTGTGGTGAATATTGATGGCGCGGCCCGAGAGCTTTTTGCACAGGTCATTGCTCAGCACCTGCATGTAGCGCGCCAGCACCACCAGTTCTGCGCCTTCGCTTTCAATGATCTCCAGCTGTTTGGCTTCAGCCTGCGCTTTGGTATCTGCCGTCACAGTGATGTGGTGAAACGGCACGTTGTAGCTGGCCGCCAGCTGGTAAAAGTCGCGGTGGTTGCTGATGATGGCGCGCACGTCTATCGGCAGCAGGCCAGACTTCCAGCGGAACAAAATGTCGTTCAGGCAATGCCCGTCGCGGCTGACCATGATGACGGTACGCATGGCGTCTTGTGTGGAATGCAGCCTCCAGGCCATCTCAAACGGTGCGGCAAACGAGGCCAGTTCGGTTTTAAGCTGTGCATGGCTCAGCTTGTCACAGGCAAACTGCACCCGCATGAAAAACAGCCCGGTGGCCGGGTCGTTGTACTGGGCGGCTTCTTCAATGTTGCCGTTGCGTTCCAGCAGAAAACCGGAAACAGCATGAACAATGCCCATGCGGTCGGGGCAAGACAGGGTAAGGATGTAGGCATGGGTCATAAGACCGGAATTGTCGCAGGTCAAAGCGGGCCTCGTGCAGTGCCAAAATAGGCCCTCACTACAGGAGATTAGCATGGCTTACCAAAACTTCAACATGGACCACCAATGGTTGCCGTTTACACCCAACCGCAGTTTTGCCAAAGACCCGCGCGTGTTTGTGGCGGCAGACGGCATGATGTTTACCACCCATGACGGCAAACAGGTGATAGACGGTATTTCAAGCCTGTGGTGCGTGGCGGCGGGGCACAACCGCAAGCCCATCAACGAAGCCATCAAAAAGCAGCTCGACACCCTCGACTACGCCACCGCCTTCCAGGCCAGCAACGACCAGGCCTTTGTCGCCGCTGAAATGATTGCCGCCATGGCGCCGGGCGACTTGAACAAGGTGCTGTTTTGCAATTCAGGCAGCGAGGCAGCAGACACCTCACTCAAAGTCGCACTGGCCTACCACCGCGCCCGCGGTGAAGGCCACCGCAACGTGTTTATTGGCCGCGAGCGTGGCTACCACGGGGTGGGGTTTGGCGGCATGAGCGTGGGCGGCATTCCGGCCAACCGCAAGGCCTACGGCACAGCCCTGCTGCCGCGGGTGGACCACATGCGGTTTATCCATGACCCGATCAACCACGCTTACATACACGGACAACAACCCGTGTGGACAGAAGACTTGCTGCTGGAGCTTGAAAACCGCATCTTGCCGCTGCACGACCCCAGCAACATAGCCGCCATCATCATTGAACCCATCAGCGGCAGTGCAGGCTGGTACCTGCCGCCCCAGGGCTACGTCAAGCGGCTGCGCGAGATTTGCGACAAGCACGGCATCTTGCTGATTTTTGACGAGGTCATCACCGGCTTTGGCCGCCTGGGCTGCAACTTTGGCGCTGATTTTTATGGCGTGGTGCCCGACATGCTGAACTTTGCCAAAGCCGTGACGAACGGCGTGATTCCGTTGGGCGGCGTGATTTGCACCGACCGCATTTACGACACCATGATGGGTGCCAATTCAAACGCGCCCGAGCATGCAATTGAGTTCTTTCATGGCTACACCTACTCTGGCCACCCGGTGGCGTGCGCAGCGGCCATTGCCACACTGAATCTGTTCAAGCAGGACAGCTTGTTTGAACGCGCAGGCCAGATGGGCAAGGTGCTGGGCGACGCCATGCACAGTGGTTTGAAGGGCTTGCCCAACGTCATCGGCATACGCACCCTGGGCCTGGCTGGCGCGGTAGAGCTGACGTCGATAGCAGGCACGCCCGGCAAACGCGCTTTTGACATCTTCATGACCTGCTACCACCACGGCGTGCTGGTGCGGCCAGCGGGCGAAAACCTGGTGGTTTGCCCGCCCTACATCGTCGAGAAAGAGCACATCGACCGGATTGTGAATGTGCTGGCAGACGCGATTCGCAAACATGCCTGATTTCAGGCTTTAGCCTTTTGAAAAAGCTATTTTTGGGTCTTTTTAGATGCATTTTAGGCCTGTATCCCAATAAATTCGGGTGCAAGCAGCTATTAAATACATAGCAATTTCAACTTTTCAACTTACCGCTTATTGACTTAATCCCGATCAATTTGCTCAACTATTGATTGACAGCAATAGACGGCAGCCAAATAATGAATCATTAGAGAATCACCGTTTCATTAATGAATCAATAGGGTGCAGATATGAGTGACATGAACCCCGCGACAAATTCCCAAGATATACCTTGGCATGACGCGGCCGCGCGTGACCAGCTGGACCCAGACTTTCCGGTGGGTGTAGACATCAACGGACAGAAGCTGGGATTGTTTTTGCTGAATGACGAGGTACACGCACTCGAAGACGTTTGCCCGCATGCCTATGCGCTGCTGTCGCAAGGCTTTCAGGAAGACGGCGTGATTGAATGCCCGTTGCATGCGGCGCGGTTTGACATTGCCACTGGCAAATGTCTGGTGGAAGTCGGTCAACGTGACCTGCACCGCTTCCCGGTGAGGGTGGCGGATGGCCGGGTGCAGGTGCAGATTCCGATCGTGCAGGCCCAGTCATGAGCGCCGCCAATAACGAAATTTCGCTCGCGGGCCGCAAGGTGCTGGTCACGGGCGGCGCGCGCGGCCTGGGTGAAGCGTTTGCGCGTGCCCTGCTGGGGGCAGGCGCGCAAGTGGTTATCAGCGATGTGCTGCACGCGCGGGGTCAGGCACTGGCAGCGCAGCTTGGCAAAAACGCACATTACGTCGAGATGGATTTGAGCGACCCGGCCGCCATCAAGACCGGGGTAGACGCTGCTGCCGCTCACATGGGCGGCCTCGACGGTCTGGTCAACAACGGTGCGATCACCAATTCAGGCGGCAAGGTGATGGCCGACATTGCGACCGACATGTGGGACCGGGTGATGAACGTCAACGTGCGCGGCACCTGGCTGGCAACGGTGGCGGCACAGCCGCACCTGGCAGCGGGCGGCAGCGGGCGCGTGGTCAATCTGGCATCAGACACCGCCCTGTGGGGTGCGCCCAACCTGATGGCCTATGTGGCCAGCAAGGGCGCAGTGATGGCCATGACGCGCTCCATGGCGCGCGAGCTGGGCCCGCAGGGCATCACCGTCAACGCGATTGCACCGGGCCTGACACTGGTGGAGGCGACTGAATACATACCGCAAACACGCCACGACCACTACCGCAACGGCCGCGCCATTGAGCGCGCGCAAATGCCAGAAGACGTGACCACCGCTGTGCTGTTTTTGCTGTCGCGTGGCAGCAGTTTTATTACCGGACAGGTGCTGCCCGTCAACGGCGGCTTCGTGATGAATTAAAGGACGCAACATGAACGCAAGCAACCAACCCATCTTCAACGAACGCGGCCTGATGGACGCCACCATCCCGCCTGAAGCAGAGATTCAGCGCGGCATGATGGCCACGCCCGGCCAAAGCCTGGCCGCGTGGATGGAGGCGCGCGTCGCCCGCTTTGACACGCGCAAGTACGACTGGGACGCTCTGAAGTTCCAGGCCGACTATGACCCGACCTACCGCCGCGCCCAAATGCGTTACGTTGGCACAGGGGGCACTGGTGTTGCAACCGATGCGAACACCGTACCGTCAGCGCACTTCACGTTTTCAACCATGGTGATTCCAGCGGGCAATGTGGGCCCCTCGCACATCCACTATGACGTTGAAGAGGTGTTTTTTGTGATGCGCGGCAAGATGAAAATCGTCTGCGAAAAGGAGGGTGAGCGCTGGGAAGCTGTGCTCAATGAACGCGACCTGATATCTGTGCCGCCAGGTGTGTATCGCGAAGAGTCCAACATTGGCGACGAAGACGCGCTGATGTGCGTGATGCTGGGCACACCCAACCCCATCACGCCCACCTATCCGCCAGACAGCCCGCTGGCCAAAATCAAGCGTGACATGCTGGCCGCAACAGCTAAATAAGTGTGTCACTCAATCGCTATTTAATTAGGAGCTGCTTGCGCCCGAATCCATTGGGTTACAGGTACTTTTTATAGTTAAAAACAGTAAAAAATGATCAAAAAAGCACGCGAAACCTGAATTTATGCCCGCCGCACATTTACCCACCCCTTTGGCAGACCGACTGCAGCGCTTCCCCTCCCAGGTGGTGGAGGTGGCGGGTAGCCAGCTTGCGTATCGCCAGGCGGGCAGCCAGCACATCACCCATGTCTTGCTGCATGGCATTGGTTCGGCATCTGGCAGCTGGCTGATGCAGCTTGAGGCGGCACAGGCCAGTCAGGGGGCTGGCTTGCTGGCGTGGGACGCGCCTGGCTACGGTGCCAGCAGCGCGGTGCAGCCAGCGCACCCTGATGCAGGCGACTACGCCAGCAAGCTCTGGGCCTGGCTGGACGCCCTGGGTGTGGTGCACCCCGTGACGTTGGTGGGGCATTCGCTGGGTGCCTTGATGGTGGCCAGAGCCGCCGTGCAGCGCCCTGCGCGCGTTGCCCGGCTGGTGTTGCTGGCACCGGCCCAGGGCTATGCCCGGGCCAGCGCAGCAGAGCGCGATAAAAAACTGAACGACCGCCTGAGCCAGCTGGCAGCGCTGGGGCCACATGGGGTTGGCCAAAAGCGCGGTGCTGGCATGCTGTCGCCACAGGCAGCACCAGAGCTGGTGGCCTATGTGCAAGCCGTGATGGCGCAGATTCAGCCCGCCGGATACACCCAGGCCGCGCATCTTTTGTCAGGCGGTGATTTGCTGGCTGACCTGGCGCAACTGCGTTGCCCTGTGGTGGTGGGCAGTGGACAGCTCGACACCGCCACACCGCCTGCAGCTTGCCAGGCTGTGGCGCAAGCTGTCGGCAGCCCATGGGCAGATCTGGGTGCGGTAGGCCACGCCTGCGCGCTTGAAGCGTTTGGGGCTGTCAACCCGCTTTTGAAATTGAACCCTGAAAACAAAGAGGCAAGCGCATGAGTGTCAATCCTGTTGACGACCGTTATCTGGTACCCGCCCTGCAACGCGGTCTGGAGCTGCTGGGCAAATTCAGCCGCGACACGCCCGAGCTCAGTGGTGCAGAGCTGTCACGTCAGCTGGGCTTGCCGCGCGCGTCGGTGTTTCGCATGTTGCACACGCTTGAAAAATCTGGATTTGTAGAACGGGTAGGGGACTCGACGCAATACAAACTCGGCATCGGCGTGCTGCGGCTGGGTTTTGAATACCTGGCCTCGATGGAACTCACCGAGCATGGCCGTCCCATCATTGAAGCGCTGCGCGATGCGTCGGGTTACTCCGCCCATATCGTGGTGCGTGACCAGCGCGAGGTGGTGTTTGTCGCCAAAGCCACCGGAAAAAGCACCCAGTTTCATGCTATTCAGGTCGGCGCGCGACTGCCTGCGCACGCCACCGTGTTGGGTCGCCAGTTGCTTTGCTGCATGACGATGGCAGAACTGAGCGCGCTTTACCCCGAAGAAACCTTGCAAAGTTACACCCCCAAAACGCCCAAAACCGTGGCCGATCTCAAGGCCCTGCTGGACATCGACAGGCGCAACGGTTACGGCATCAGCCAGGGGGGTTTTGAAACCGGTATTTGCACCATCGCATCGCCCGTGCTGAACGACCGGCTCGAAGTGATCGCCGCCGTCAGCATTGCCGTGTCTGCCCAGATGCTCGACAGCAAGCTCACCAACACACTGGTGCCACTGGTGCAAGACGCTGCCAAGGCCCTGACTGACCGCCTGAGCCACATGCCGCAGCCGCGCGGCATGCTGCACGCCTTGCCCAAAATTCAACACAAGATTGCCGCCTGACATGACAGCCCCCGCCACCCAAATCACCGTAGGCGAACTCGCCGCCCGCTTTCTGGAACTCTGCGGCACCCAGGCCGCTTTCGGCGTGATCTCGATTCACAACATGCCGATTCTGGATGCCTTCAACACCCGGCAAAAAATCCGTTTTGTCTCGGCCCGTGGCGAGGCAGGCGCCTGCAACATGGCCGATGCCTATGCACGTGTGACGGGCAAGCTGGGCGTTTGCGTCACCAGCACCGGCACGGGGGCTGGCAACGCAGCGGGTGCGCTGATTGAAGCGCTGACCGCAGGTACGCCGATGCTGCACCTGACGGGGCAAATCGAGTCGGATTATCTGGACCGTGATCTCGGCTACATCCACGAGGCACCGCAGCAACTGGCCATGTTGCAATCGGTAGGCAAGGCAGCTTTTCGCATCCGCAACACCGAGACGGCATTAGCCACGCTGCGTGAGGCACATCGCCTCGCATTCACCGCGCCATGCGGGCCTGTCAGCATTGAGATACCGATTGACATTCAGGCCAGCCTGATGGACTTGCCCGCTGACCTGGCACCGCTGGCACTGCCTGCCCTGCAACCTGATGCAGCGCAGGTCGATGCACTGGCAGCGCGGCTAAAAACTGCCAAACGCCCGCTGCTGTGGCTGGGCGGCGGTGCGCGAGGAGCGCGCGCAGCAGCTGAACGCTTCGTCAACATGGGCTGGGGCATCGTCACGTCGGTTCAGGGGCGGGGCATCATTGCTGAGGACAACCCGGCCAACCTCGGGTCCTACAACTTGCAAAAACCTGCTGAAGACCTGTACCAGAGCTGCGACGCCATGCTGGCCGTGGGCACGCGCCTGCGCAGCAACGAGACACTGCGCTACAAGCTCAAGCTGCCCAAGGCGCTTTTGCGCATTGATGCGAATGCGCTGGCCCATAACCGGGGGTACAGCAGCGACTATTTTGTGCAGGGCGACGCCGCGGCCACGCTCAACGCGCTGGCCGACAGGCTGGAAGGCCAGATGCAGATTGACCCCGCACTGCATGCCGACGTGGCGGCCGCGCGTGCCAAGGCGGCAGGCCATGTGGATGACACGCTGGGTGCCTACCTGACGCTTAAAAACGCGGTTGAAAAGCTTGCTGGCCCCGACATCTGGTGGGTACGCGACATCACGCTGTCGAACAGCATGTGGGGCAACCGCGCACCGATGCTGAACCACCCGCGCGCTGGTGTGCATGCGTTGGGTGGCGGTATTGGGCAAGGCCTGGCCATGGCCATTGGTACCTCGATTGCAGATGCCGAACACGGCCTGCAACGCAAAACGGTGGCACTCGCTGGCGATGGCGGCTTCATGCTGAATGTGGGCGAGCTGGCCTGCGCCGTGCAGGAGCGCGCCAACTTTGTGCTGCTGCTGATGAACGACAGCCGCTACGGTGTTATCAAGAACATTCAGGACGATATTTACGGCAGCCGCCACTGCTACGTAGAGCTGCACACGCCAGATTTTGCGGCGTTTTGCGCCAGCCTGAAGGTCACGCACTTCAAGCTGAAAGAACCTGCGCAAACCGCTGATGTACTGACCAGAGCCTTTACCGCCAGCGGCCCGGTGGTGGTGGAAGTGGACATGCAAAGCTGGGGGCCGTTTGCGACCAAGTTTGCAGGCCCCATATTGAAGAAAGACTGACGTGCTGAACGTGGTTCTCATCGGTTATGGCGCAATCGGCCGGGCCATTTGCCGCCGGCTGCAGGGCAACGGCATGGTCGCTATCAGCCATGTGGTGGTGCGTGAACAGCGCGTGGCTGAAGTGCAAGCGGCGTTGATCGCAAAGGGCAGCAGCACGCAAGCCGTAGCCGCTGTGCCACGCGGTGCAAAGCTGGTGCTCGAATGCGCGGGCCACGAGGCCCTGACCGCGCACGTTTTGGGCGCGCTCAAAGCCGGTTGCGAATGCGCGGTGATGTCGGTCGGCGCACTGGCCGAGCGCGGCCTGCCCGAGCGCCTTGCCGATGCCGCGCAAACCGGGGATACACAAGTGCATTTGCTGTCGGGCGCAATTGGCGGCATTGATGCGCTGGCCTCTAGCAGGCAGGCGGGTTTGGCTGAGGTGATTTACACCGGACGCAAACCGCCACAAGGCTGGAAAGGCTCTGCCGCTGAAAGCGTGGTTGATCTGGCAAAGCTGACTGAAGCCAAAGTTATTTTTGAAGGCAGCGCACGTGAAGCCGCGCGAACGTATCCCAAGAACGCCAACGTGGCCGCCACTGTGTCGCTGGCTGGCTTGGGGCTGGACGCGACGCGTGTGCGGCTCATTGCAGACCCCGCCGTAACGGACAACATCCACGAGATTCAGGCACGCGGCGAGTTTGGCGAAATGCAGGTGACGATGCGCGGCAAGCCGCTTGCTGACAACCCCAAAACATCGGCACTCACTGTTTTGTCGGCACTGCGTTTTCTGCACAACCGCGCCAGCGGGCTCACCATCTAAAACGATATGACCACTCCGCATTTAAAAACCTTCACCGCAGGCCAGTGGCGCGATGCTTCAGGCCCGGTCTACGCCACCGACTACCCGCACGATGGCAGCCAGGTCGCCACATTGAACGCCGCCACCGCGCAGGACGTGGACGATGCCGTTCGCGCTGCCGAGCACGCGCGCCAACAGCCCGCGTGGGCCAACCTGAAACCACACGAGCGGGCAACGCTGCTGCACAAAATCGCCGCTGGCATTCGCGAACGCAGCGAAGAGCTGGCCCAGTTGCAGCGGCTGGACAACGGCAAGCCGATCAAGGAAACGCGCGCCCTGGTGGCCAGCGCCGCAGGCACGTTCCAGTTTTTTGCTGCTGCGTGTGAGACGCTTGAAGACACCATCACGCCGCAGCGTGGCGACAGCATCACCATGAGCGTGCACGAGCCGCTGGGCGTGGTGGGCGCCATCACGCCATGGAACTCACCCATTGCAAGCGAGGCGCAAAAGCTGGCTCCGGCTTTGGCCGCAGGCTGCGCGGTGGTGTTCAAGCCCGCAGAAATCACGCCGCGCATGGCCATTGAGCTGGCCCGCATCGCGCAGGTTGCGGGCGTGCCCGACGGCATCATCAGCGTGCTGCCGGGCAAAGGCTCGATTGTTGGCGAGGCGCTGGTCCGGCACCCGCTCATCAAGCGCCTGGCCTTTACGGGTGGCACCAATGTCGGCATGGGCATTGCACGCATCGGAGCCGACAAGCTCATGCCAACGTCGCTGGAGCTGGGCGGCAAGTCGCCCACCATTGTGTGCAAAGACGCGGACCTGGACCACGCGGTGGCAGGCGTGCTGTACGGCATTTTCAGCTCATCAGGCGAGTCGTGCATTGCAGGCTCGCGCGCCTTTGTGCATGCCAGTTTGTATGACGAGTTCAAGGCACGCCTGCTGGCCGGGGTTAAAAATTTGCGGGTAGGTGACCCATCCAGTGAGTCAACCCACATGGGCCCGCTGGTCAGCCAGAGCCACCGTGCCTCGGTTGAAAAGTATGTGCAGCTGGGCGTTGACGAAGGTGCCAAGGTTTTGTTTGGCGGCGCACGGCCGCAAGGCGCAGTGTTTGACAAGGGCAGCTACTACCAGCCCACCATCATGGAAGGCCTGCCCAACAGCGCCCGCATGTGTCAGGAAGAAATTTTTGGGCCTGTGCTGGCGCTGCTGCCCTGGCATGACGAGGCTGACCTGATTGCCCAGTGCAACGACAACGTGTACGGCCTGGCCGCTGGCATCTGGACAAAAGACTACAAGACCGTCTGGCGTTTGGGCCGCGCCCTGCAAACGGGCACGGTCTGGGTCAACACCTACAAGGTGTTTTCAACCAGCACACCGTTTGGTGGCGTGAAGATGAGCGGCACAGGCCGCGAAAAGGGCCGCCTGGGCATTCTGGAATACACCAGCCAGAAGAGCTATTACTGGGGCATGAATGAACAGCCCATGCCTTGGAGCAACTCATGAACCAGAACATGAATCAACAGATTGAAGGCATCGACGCCATCACCTATTCCACCGAAGCGTGGGACGAAGCCGCCAAGTTCTTCGCCGACTGGGGGCTTAAAAACATCAGCCATACCGACACGCTGCAAGAATGGGAAACACTCAATGGCGCACGCGTGAATGTGCGGCGCACGGGCGATGCAACATTGCCGCTACCGATAGAGGCAGGCCCCACGTTGCGCGAAGTGGTGTGGGGCGTGCGTACCGATACGCAGCTAGATGCATTGGCAATAGCGCTGGCAAACGTGCCGGGCTTTAAAGACCAGCGCACGACTAACGGGAGGGTAGTGGCGTTGGACCCGCACGGCCTGCAAATCGTGTTTCAAAAAAGCGCCAAGCGCAGCATTGACGTGAAGGGCGTGGCCACCAACACCTGGGACGATGTGCGCCGCATCGACAAGCCCTCACCCATTTACGACAGCGCCCAGCCGATAGAGATTGGCCATGTGGTGCTGTTTACTGACAAGCTGGATGCAGCTGAGGCGTTTTACGCCAGCTTGGGCTTCACCACATCAGACCGTTACCCGGGGCGCGGCATCTTCATGCGCTGCTCGGTCGATGGCGGGCACCACGACATTTTCTTGCTGCAACTGCCGGGCAAACCGAGCGGCCTGAACCATGTCGCCTTTACCGTGCGCGACATTCACGAGGTGTTTGGCGGCGGCATGAACATGAGCCGCAAGGGCTGGAAAACCCAGCTCGGCCCCGGCAAGCACCCGATTTCCTCGGCCTTTTTCTGGTACTTTGAAAACCCTTGCGGCGGGCTGATTGAATACAACGCCGACGAAGATCACCTGACGCACAACTGGGCCGCGCGCGACTTTGAACCCAGCCCCACCGCCTTTGCCGAATGGGCGATTGATGGCGGCATTGACGGCTTTACCCGCAGGCAGCCCAAGGTGGCCGCCTCTAGTGCATTTCTGACTGAAAAACGCTGATTTTTAGGAGAACAAGCATGAGCACTTTAAACACGATGAACGCCATCCCCATCCATGCATTGCAAGAGCGCTACCTGGACCCGCACCAGGCGCGTACCCGGCCACCCACCACGTTTGAGGACCTGCTAGGCGACGCGATTGAGCGCGGCTTTGGTGCAGGCCACTGGGAGCTGGATGCGCTGGTGGCGCACCTGAACAAAAGCGGGCCGCTGGCACCGAACAGCCAGCTCTGGACGGCCGAGTCGTTTCAGGCTGTGATGAAAACTTTAGGAGCCTGACATGAATACCGTTGCAGATATCAAGTTGACAGAGCCCAAAACCGTCACCCCGCAAGACATCGACAAGCTGCTGGAGCGCGGCCTGTACGACCTGTGGTACCCGATATGCCCGTCTGATTTTGTCAAGGAGCGTCCGGTATCGATGCGCCGCTTGGGCTACAAAATTGCGCTGTGGCGTGACGACGCTGGCACCATTCACGCATTGGAGGACCACTGCCCGCACCGCGGTGCGCCGCTGTCGATGGGCGTGAACCTGGGTGACCGGCTGGCCTGCCCGTACCACGGCATTGAAGTGCGTTGCGACGGCATGGTGACCAAGGTGCCCGCCAGCCCCGGCTGCACACTTGAAGGTTCGCGTGCGGCACGCTCGTTTCATGTGCAGGATGCCAATGGCGCCATCTGGCTGTACAACAGCCGCCATCATGTCGAAGCACCGCCCAAGCTGGACTTGCCTGAAGAGCTGAGCAGCCCTGAGTGGAGCAGCTTTCAGTGCTATGTGGAATGGCGCGGTGACTACCGCTATGTGGCCGACAACGTGATGGACCCCATGCACGGCAGTTTTGTGCACAAGCAGTCGCATTCAATGGCAGAGGGCGACATCAGCGCCAAATTCAAACTTCGCAAAACAGAGCACGGCTTCATGTTTGAAAAAGACGGCCAACGCGACGTGAACTTCGACTGGACCGAATGGGGCGACACCGGCACGCACTGGATGCGTCTGGCCATCCCCTATCCCAAGACCGGCGGCCCCGGCGGCAGCTTTGCTGTGATTGGCTCGTACACACCTGTCAGCCCCCAGTTGTCGGTGGTGTTTTTCTGGCGCTGCCGCAAAGTGACTGGCTGGCAACGCGATGTGTGGCGTTTTTTGTACCGTAACCGCCTGGAGGCCAGACACTGGGTGGTGCTGGAGCAAGACCGCGTGATGCTGGAAACCATGGAGCCGGATGCGAATGCGCGCGAGCATTTGTATGAGCATGACATTGGCCTGTCGCGCCTGCGCAAGGTGATGCAGAACCTGGCGCAAAAGCAATTGGCCAGTTCATAAATCATGGATTTAAAAATTACAGGCAAAAAAGCCCTGATCTGTGGAGGCAGCGCAGGCCTGGGCTTTGCATGTGCCGAAGCTTTGGCGCGTGAGGGTGTTGACGTCGTCATTGCTGCGCGAACGCAAGAAACACTCGCGCAAGCAGCTATCAAATTGAAAGCAATTGCGACGTCAGGTGTGGCCTATGTGGCAGCAGATGTGACGACTGACGAAGGCCGGGCCCGCATCTTCAGCCAGCACCCCGACTTTGACATCGTCATCACCAACGCAGGCGGCCCACCGCCCGGTGACTTTCGGGGTTGGGACCGGGACGCCTGGCTGCGTGCGCTGGACGCCAACATGCTCAGCCCGATAGCCATCATCAAGCAGGTGGTGGACGGCATGATGAAACGCGGCTTTGGCCGCATCATCAACATCACGTCAAGCGCAGTGAAGTCGCCTGTCGATGGCCTGGGTTTGAGTACGGGTGCACGCAGCGGCCTGACAGGTTTTGTGGCCGGACTGGCGCGCACCACCGTCGCCAAAGGCGTGACCATCAATAACATCTTGCCCGGCACGTTTGACACCGCACGGCTCAAAGGAAACTTTGCCGCGCAGGCCAAACGTGAAGGTTCAGATGCAGAGGCGGTCAGGCAGGCCCGCATTGCCAAACACCCCGCCAAACGGCTGGGCCAACCTGAAGAATTTGGCGCAGCCTGTGCTTTTTTATGCAGCGCGCATGCGGGCTACATCAATGGGCAAAATTTGTTGATGGATGGCGGGTCGTTCAGCGGGGCCTGGTAGTTCACCGTTGTCATCCCGAGCTAGACCCGGGATCCATGACTTCGAGCGCGCTGCGCAAGGCACAGGTTCATGGGTTGCCGCGCAAGTCCGCAATGACAGAAATTACTTCCCCATCTGCGCCTTGAACTCAGCGCAGTAATCCTTCTCAGGCAAAGCTGGGGTCGCCCACACTGCATCGAAGGCATCGGCTTTGTCACCTTCAGCCGCAGCACCAGCACGCAACCTTACCGCCTTGACCTGCAAGGTCGAAGGCAGGTGCTGCGGCACGCCCACCAGGCGGTCGGTGTGGCCGCTGCCTGCCAACAGCACCACCACCTTGCCGGGCAGCACCGCTTTGACCAACGCGCGCGCCATGCTGACGTCTTTGGCAATCTGAATGCGCGTCATTGGCGTGATCTGGTTTTCAGGCAGCATGTTGCAGTGGCCGATGCGGATTAACTGCTGCTGCGCCTTGAGTGCAGGGCCGGGCAACTGGCCGTCGAGAGTGCTGTCTTGCATCTTGGAGCGCATCTGCTCGCGCGGCAGGTTGGCGCCCAGTACGGGCACACCGGCGCGCACGGCCGTCATCACGGCGGGGCCGTAGGCTTCCCATGGCCAGCCTTTGTCGTTCCACTTCAAAGCGCTTTTGGTTTGCTGTTCGGTGGAACTGGGATGCAGCCCGGCAGTGGTCGCACCTAGTTCGGCCATCTCCAGCGCCACCGCTGTCAGCAGGCCGCGCTCGGCCAGCAGGGCAATCACCTGGCTATGAATCAGCTGGTGCTCTTTGGCGTCGTGCTGCTCTCCCAGCAGCAACACGTCGGTGGGCAGCAGCGCGTCCAGTCGGCTGGTGGTGACGGCTAGCGCACTGCCTGTCAGCCTGTTCAAAACCGGGGCTTCGGGCTGGCTGGCGCAGCTGGTGATGAGTGCACTAACGACAAGGCATGAAAATAATTTGAGCATCAAGGGATACTAATACGTCTCCAACTGCTTTGTATTGCTCTGCTGCCAATGCCATCAAATCTGACCCGCACCGTTCTCACCCTGTTGATGGCCTTCTTGGCCGCCTTGGCCTGCGTACAACTGGGCACGCCCTTGCCGTGGATGATTGGCCCGCTGCTGGCCACGGCCGTGCTGTCGATGCTGGGCGCTCCGACCCACAGCCACACGCCGTTGCGCAACGCGGGCCAATGGGTGATTGGCGCGGCGCTGGGCCTGTACTTCACGCCGCAGGTGGTGGCGCTGGTGCTCGGTTTGTGGTGGGCCATCGTCCTGAATGTTGTGTGGGCGCTGGCACTTGGCGTGGCCTTTGGCGCGTGGCTGCACCGGGTGCATCACGGGCCGGGGGCTTTTCATATTGCCGGGCTGTCGCGTGCTACCTGCTACTTTGCGTCTCCGATCGGCGGCGCATCAGAAATGACGCTGATGGCCGAACGCCGGGGTGCGCAAACCGAGCTGGTAGCATCCGCCCACAGCCTGCGGGTGCTGCTGGTCACGCTCATCATTCCGTTTGGCTTTCAGTTTGCGGGCCTGCACGGGCTGGACACCACGCTGCCCGGCCCACGCATCGTCAGCTGGCCCGGTCTGGCGGCGCTTGGCGCTTTGACGGGTGTCGGCTGCTGGGTGATGGTCAAACTGGAACGTACCAACCCCTGGTTTTTGGGGCCGCTGGCAGCCAGCCTGCTGCTGACGGCCAGCGGCTACACCTGGTCTGCCATTCCGACCTGGATGACGAACGCCGCGCAACTGGTGATTGGCATCAGCCTGGGCGTGCGTTTTACCCGCAGCTTTGTGCACCTTGCCCCGCGCTGGCTGGCGTCAGTGGCCCTTGGCACGCTGGGCATGATTGCCCTGTGCGCTGGCTATGCCTGGCTGCTGGCTCGGGCCACCCAGTTGCACTGGGCCACGGTGCTGTTGGGCACGTCGCCTGGCGGCATTGCTGAAATGGCGATCACCGCCAAAGTGCTGCAACTCGGCGTGCCGCTGGTCACCGCGCTGCATGTCACGCGGCTGGCGGCCGTGCTGCTGCTGGCAGAGCCGATGTACCGCTGGATTTATGTAGAAACGGCCAAAAAGCCATGAAAAAGCTGTTTTTAGGCACTTTTTAGGTATCTTTTAGGCCTCCAGGCCAATGGATTCGGGCGAAAGCAGCTACTGAATTAATAGCGTTGGCATTTGCTTAAATCCGCCCCTCTTCCACAGCATGACAGGCCACCTTGATGCCGTGCAGGCTTGTCAAGACAGGCCGCTCAGTGCGGCAACGGTCATTGGCATGTGGGCAGCGTGGATTGAACGCACAGCCTGCGGGTGGGTTCAGCGGGTTGGGTACTTCGCCTTGTACGGCTGTGCGGGCGCGGCCTGTGTCGTGCATTTTGGGGATGGCGTCCAGCAACATCCGCGTGTACGGATGGCGCGGGGTTGAAAAAAGAGATTGCTTGTCAGCCAGCTCAACCAGGCGACCCAGGTACATCACGCCAACGCTGTCACTGACGTGGCGCACCACGGCCAGGTTGTGGCTGATGAACAGGTACGTCAACCCGCGCTTTTTTTGCAGGTCTTTCATGATGTTCAGCACCTGCGCCTGCACGCTCACGTCGAGTGCGCTGGTGGGCTCGTCACACACCAAAAATTCCGGGTTGGTGGCCAGTGCCCGGGCAATCGAGATGCGCTGGCGCTGCCCGCCTGAAAACTGGTGCGGGTATTTGGGGCCATCGAGCGGGCTCAGGCCGACCGACTTGAGCAGCTCGCCCACTTTGGCTTTCAGCTCAGCTGCGTCGGTGATGATGCCGTGCTCCTTGAGCGGCTCACCAATGATGTCTTCCACAATCCAGCGCGGGTTCAGCGACGCATACGGGTCCTGAAAAATCATCTGGATGCGTTCGCGCAGCTTCAAACCTGTCGGGCCTTTGTAAGTGGCGTGCGCGTCCATGCCGTCAAACGTCATGTTGCCACGTGTGGGCTGGTACAGGCCGACCATCAGCTTGGCCACGGTGCTTTTGCCACAACCGGATTCACCGACCAGCGCCAGCGTTTTGCCTTTTTCAATTTCAAAACTCACACCATCTACCGCATGCAAAAAGAGTTTTGGCTGGCGTTCAATCACGCGGGTGAGCAGGCTGGGCGAGACGTCGAACGTCATCGCGATGTCGTTGACCTTCACCAAAACCGTCATGTCGATGCTCCAGCCAGCCAGCACGCTGCGCGCGTCGCCGCGGCATCGACGAGTTCGGGCCGCTCAACTTTGCAGCGGTCAAACACTTTCGGACAGCGCGGGTTAAAGGCGCAGCCCGTTGGGATCGCATTCAGGCGCGGCATGGCACCGTCGATCTGGTTTAAATATTCGCGGTCTTGTGTGATGTCGGGGATCGACGCCATCAAGCCTGCCGTGTACGGGTGTGCCGGGTGGTTGATGACCTCATGCACCGGGCCAATCTCTACAATGCGGCCCGCGTACATCACGGCGACGCGGTCGCAGGTCTCGGCAATCACACCCATGTCGTGGGTGATCAGCATGACGGCTGCACCGCGATTTTTGCAAATGTTTTTTAAGAGGCTGATGATCTGTGCCTGTATTGACACGTCCAGTGCCGTCGTCGGCTCGTCGGCCACGATCAATTTCGGTTCTGCCGCCAGTGCCAATGCAATGACGACCCGCTGGCGCATGCCACCCGAAAACTGGTGGGGGTAATGGTCAATGCGCTGCTCGGCTGCTGGAATGCCCGTGTCCTTGAGCAGGTCAATCGCGCGCTTGCGCGCTTCGGTATTGCTGACAGGCAAATGCGCCTGAATGGTTTCTGTCAGTTGCTTGCCCACGCTGTACAGCGGGTTGAGCGAGGTGAGCGGATCCTGAAAAATCGCGCCAATTTTGCGGCCGCGGATGTGGCGCAACTGGTCGTTGTTCAGGTTGTCGATGCGCTGGCCTTCAAGCAGCACCTCGCCGCTGGCAATGCGGCCTGGTGGCTCCAGCAGGCCAATGATGGACGCACCGGTGAGCGACTTGCCAGCGCCTGATTCGCCCACCACACCCAGGATTTCACCGGGTGCAATGTCGAAAGAAATACCGTCAATGGCGCGCAGTGTGCCCCGGCGATTCGGAAATTCGACGACGAGATTTTTAACTTCCAAAAGATTCATGTCGTGACTACCGCAATCTTGGGTTTAACGCATCACGCAGCCAGTCACCCAGCAGGTTAACGCTCAATGCAATGATGACCAGCATCAGCGCGGGGAAGACCGTGATCCACCATTCGCCTGAAAACAGATAGTCGTTGCCCACGCGAATCAGTGTGCCGAGTGATGGCGAGGTTGGCGGCACGCCGACACCCAGGAACGACAGCGTGGCTTCGGTGATGATGGCAGTCGCCACCTGAATGGTGGCCAGCACCAGTACCGGGCCCAGCACGTTGGGCAGCACGTGTCGCGTCATGATGCGCATCGGGGCCACGCCCGTCACACGTGCGGCCTGGACATATTCCTTGTTGCGCTCAACGAGTGTTGAACCACGCACAGTGCGCGCGTACTGTACCCAGCCTGTGAGGGAGATGGACACAATCAGCACACCAAAGGCCAGTGATTCATGCGCGTTGGGAAACATCGCACGGCCCACGCCGGCTATCAGCAATGCCACCAGAATAGCCGGGAAGCTCAGCATCACGTCGCACAGGCGCATTAAGAAACTGTCCAGCCAGCCACCTAAAAAGCCAGCCAGCAAACCCATCACCACGCCAAATGCCACAGAGATGATCACTGACGCAAAACCCACCGCCAGCGAGATGCGCGCGCCATACATCAGGGTCGACAAAATGTCGCGTCCCTGATCGTCAGTACCCAGCAGAAAGGCGCGTTTGCCTTCCGACTCCCAGGCGGGCGGCAGGCGGGCATTAGACAATTCGAGCGTCGTCAGGTCGAATGGGTTGTGCGGGGCAATGAAGCCCGCAAACACCGCGCACACCAGGCAAATGAATGCCACCACCGCAGCCGCAATGGCCATCGGCGATGTTTTAAAGCTGTAGCCGACATCGGTGTCGAGCCAGCGGGTGATTGGATTGCTCATGGGATTATTAATCTGTCATCCCGAACTTGATCCGGGATCCATGGAGTTTTTGGGGTCAGAGCCCAAATTCACCGAGCCTTTGGCTCCCCCGAAGGGTGCGTTGCTTTGCAACGCAGTGAAATTGGTGTCTGACCCCAATAACTCTGGATTGCGGGTCAAGCCCGCAATGACAATTCAGGATTTACTTCACACTCATCCATTTGAACGGCATGAAGTTGTCAGCCAGTTGCACCAGGTCAACCTTCTTGTTCACGCCCCAGGCCAGCGCTTGCTGGTGCAGTGGCAAGTGGCCGATGTCGTCGGTGTGCAGCTTGAAGGCTTCGGCAATGAATGCTGCGCGTTTGCCTTTGTCGGTTTCTGACTGGATTTTGGCAATCAACTCGTCAACTTTCGGGTTGCAGTAAGCGCCCAGGTTGAATTGGCCTGAGCCTTTGTCATCCACGCAGCGCATCAGGCCATTAAAAGCGTTGTGTGCGTCATAGGTGCCTGGCGTCCAGCCCAGCATGTAAAAGCTGGTGTCGCGGCGCAAAATTTTGGGGAAGTAGGTGCCCTTGGTTTCGGCCTGTAAATTTATTTTGACGTTGATGCGTGACAGGTTGGCAGCCACGGCCTGGCAAATTTCGCCATCGTTCACATAACGGTCGTTCGGGCAGTTCATGGTGACTTCAAAGCCCGCAGGGTAGCCCGCATCGGCCATCAGTTTTTTGGCGGCTTCCACATCAAATGGCAGGCGTTTGTTGGCAGCTGCATCAAACCCATTGATGCCTGGGCCAACCATCATGGCTGTTGGGTTGGACGCGCCGCGCATCACGGTGCGCTTGATGCCGTCAATGTCAATCGCCTGGTAGAAGGCCTGGCGCACGCGCTTGTCCTTGAAGGGGTTTTTGCCCTTCACGCTGGAGTACAGCAGTTCGTCGCGCTTTTGGTCCATGCCCAAAAAGATGGTACGCAGTTCGGGGCCGGTCATGGCTTTGGCATTGGCGCTGGAATTCACGCGCGCGATGTCCTGCACAGGCACGGGCTCCATCACATCAATTTCGCCAGATATCAACGCGGCCACGCGCGTTGCGTCGTTCGTGATCGGCGTGTAAATGACTTCAGTCACGTTGCCTTCAATCTTGCCCCAGTAATTGCCACTGCGGGAAAATGTTGTTTTGATGCTGGGCTGGCGCTCGCGCACGCGGAAAGGGCCGGTGCCGTTTGCACGGAACGACGCGGCGTTTTCAACCCCTTTGCGGCGGTCAACTGGCCGCGTCGCCTGGTTGGTTTCAGCCCATTTTTTGCTCATGATGTAGACCAGCGAAATCACATCTGGCAGGATAGGGAACGGTGCTTTGGTTTCAATTTCAATCACAAAGTCTCCCACCTTGCGAACTTCCTTGATGTCGTTGGTGTAGCTCTTCATGTCTGAACCATCAGCGCCAGCGCGTGTAAAGCTGAACAGCACGTCATCGGCCGTAAAGGGGGTTCCGTCATGAAACACCACGCCTTTGCGCAGCTCAAAGCGCCAGACGGTTGGCGTAGGCTGGCTCCATTTGGTCGCCAAAATCGGTGCCAGGCTCAGGTCTTTGTTGCGGCCAACCATGGGCTCATACACATTGCCCGTGACGCTGAGCTGCAATGACTCATTGAGCGAGTGCGGATCTAGCGACAGCGCATCGCCCTGGTTGCCGATACGGATGGTTTTGGCATTCAACCCACCCATCATGCATGCTACTAAAATAATAGTTGTTCCCGCCCGAATCGATTGGGCTAGCGTCGTTTTTTTAAGGTAATTTGACATGTTTTTCCTTTAAATTGAACTGAAAACCAGATAAAAACTCAAGTAACGACTTAAGCAGCCAAGGGCATGGACTGCTCAACCAAACCTGCAAACAGCGCCGCCCCTATTGGCAGCACCTCGTCATTGAAGTCATAGCGGCTGTTGTGCAAAAAGCAACCGGCTTGTCCCAGCCCATCGCCTTGGCCCAGCCTTAAGTAAGCGCCTGGCTTGGCCTGTAGCATGAACGAAAAATCTTCTGCGCCCATGCTGGGCACCATGTCACGGATGACGTTCTCCTCACCCACCATCATGGCGGCCACATCAGCGGCAAACATGGCTTCGACGGGCGTGTTGATGGTAGCGGGGTAAATGCGTTCGTAGTGCATGCTGGCCGTGGCACCAAAGGCCTCGGCCACCGACGCAATCAGGGTGTGCAGACGCTTTTCAATCATGTCTTGCACCTCTGCATTGAAGGTACGCACCGTACCAACCAGTGTGGCGGTGCCGGGAATGACACTCATTGCGCCCAAGTCGCCTGCATTCATCGCGCAAATGCTGACCACCGCGCTGTCTTGTGGCTTGACGTTGCGGGCAACGATGCTTTGCGCGGCAGTGATGATGTGCGCCGCCACCAACACGGGGTCAATCGTCATGTACGGGTGTGCGCCATGACCGCCTTTGCCCGTGATGGTGATGGTGATGCGGTCAGCGGCCGCCATCATCGGCCCACGGTTGACACCCACCGTGCCCGCAGGCATGGACGGCCAGTTGTGCATGGCGTAAGCGGCCTGCACCGGAAATCGCTCAAACAGGCCGTCTTCAATCATGGCTTTTGCACCCGCGTAGCCTTCTTCACCCGGCTGGAAAATCAGCACCGCCGTGCCGTCAAAATTGCGCGTCTCGGCCAGGTAGCGGGCCGCACCGACCAGCATGGTGGTGTGGCCGTCGTGGCCACAAGCGTGCATTTTGCCGGGCTGGCCAGACTTCCAGCCGAAGGCGTTGTGCTCGGTTAAAGGCAGTGCGTCCATGTCGGCCCTTAAACCAATCATGTTGTTTGATTTGCCTTTGCCGCGTATCAACCCCACAACGCCAGTTTTACCGATTCCAGTATGAATTTCATCAACGCCACAAAGCTCTAAAGCCTGCTTGACGCGGCCTGCGGTGTAGACCTCCTCAAAACCCAGTTCGGGGTGCACATGCAAGTCGCGCCTGAATGCCGTCAACTCCGGGTGAAATTCAGAAATCGCTGCAAAAGCGCGGCCAGTGGCCATCAACTTTTGAGGTTTAACAGCTGTCAGCATCAATGTCCCCCAGATTTGCCCACGCGCAGGCGCGGGTCAACAACAAAATAAAGCAGGTCAACCACCAGGTTGATCACCACAAAAATAAGCGCCGTCAGGCACAGGTAGGCGGCCATGACGGGAATGTCGGCAAAGGTCACGGCCTGTATAAACAGCAGCCCCATGCCGGGCCATTGAAACACTGTCTCAGTGATGATGGCAAAGGCAATCAGCGCGCCCAGTTGCAGGCCAGTGATGGTGATGACGGGTACCAACGTGTTTTTAAGGGCATGGCCAAAATGGATGGCGGTGTTCGACAGCCCGCGCGCGCGTGCAAATTTGACGTAGTCGGTGCGCAGCACTTCCAGCATTTCTGCCCGCACCAGCCGCATGATGAGGGTGAGCTGAAAAATCGCCAATGTCAAAGCGGGCAAGACGATGTGGTGCCAGCCCTTGGCAGTTAACAGGCCAGACGACCACCAGCCGACCTGCACCACATCGCCCCGGCCAAAACTGGGGAACCAGCCCAGGCCAACAGCGAACAGCAAAATCAGCAAAATACCGACCAGAAATGTGGGCAGCGACACGCCCAGCAGCGACACGGTCATGAACAACTGGCTAAAAAACGTGCCGCGCTTCAGCGCTGCATACACCCCCATGGGGATCCCCAGCACCAGCGCCAGCACGGCGGCTACCCCCGCCAGCTCCAGCGTGGCCGGCAGGCGCTCGGCAATCAGGCGCGACACCTTGGCGCCTTGGCGCAGGCTCAGGCCAAACTCACCCTGCACGGCGTTGGCCAGGAAGTTCCAGAACTGCACCACAAAGGATTTGTCCAGCCCCAGGTCAGCGCGCAGCTCCTTGATCTGCTGCGGCGTGGCATCTTGCCCCAGCAAAAATACCACCGGGTCGCCCACGTACTGAAACAGCAAAAACGAGATGAGCGCCACCGAGATCATGACGATGACGGCTTGGAACAGGCGCTGAAGGATGAATGAGAGCATGGAGCAGAATAAAAACTGTACCGATACTAGCTCAGCAAATTGCGCGCCAGTACAGGATTTACCTTAAGGCGCACAGCGAAAAAAGGGCCTCAAAGGGCCTTTTTGACTGTCATCCCGGACTTGAAGAGCCTGCCCCGGACCACGATCCGGGGGGATTCATGCCTTCTACGGTGCTGGCAAGGAACGGGGTCATGGATTGCGGATCAAGTCCGCAATGACAAATCCTCATGCGTTGCGGCCCAAGCCCGCCATGACAGATTTTTAATTCACCTTCACCAGCCGCCAGTCAATCCGGTTGTCCGCGCGGTGCACCACGTCGATGTTTTTCTTCATCGCCCAAGGGATGATCTGGTTGTGCAAGGCCAGGTGGGACACGTCGGCATGCGACAGCTCCAGCGCTTTTTCAATCAGGTCGTTGCGGTTTTTGGCATCGGTTTCTTTCTTGATGCGTTCCACCAGCGCGTCCATTTGCGGGTTGGAATAGCGGCCCAGGTTGTAGTTGCCGTCGCCGCCCACGCCCACGCTGCGTACCAGCGACTGCAAGCTGTACAGCGCATCGAAGGTGGGCACACCCCAGCCCAGCATGTAAATGCTGGCTTCATAGCGCTGGATCATGGGGAAGTAGGTGACCAGCGGCAGTGTGCGCAGCTTGGCCTTGACACCGATTTTTGACCACATGGCGGTCACCGCCTGGCAAATTTCTTCGTCGTTGATGTAACGGTTGTTGGGGCAGGCAAAGTCAACTTCAAAACCGTCCTTGTAGCCCGCGTCAGCCAGCAGTTTTTTGGCGGCATCAATGCTGTACGGGTGGCGGGCATCGACCTTTTTGGTCCAGCCGTTGACCTGCGGTGAGATCAGCGTGCCGGTGGGCTGACTCAGCCCGCGCATGGTGACCTTGTTGAGCGTGACGATGTCAATGGCCTGGTCAAGCGCCTTGCGTACCCGCACGTCTTTCAGCGGGTTTTTACCCTTGATGTTCGAGCCTGGCAGTTCGTCGCGGAACTGGTCCATGCCAAAGAAGATGGTGCGGTTTTCTGCCCCGTCCAGCACCTTCAGGTCTTTGTTGCTGCGCATGCGGCCCAGGTCTTGCGGGCTCGGGTCCAGCACCAGGTCAACTTCACCAGACAGCAGCGCGGCAACGCGCGTCGCTTCAGACTTGATGGGGGTGTACACAATTTCAGTCACATTGCCATCCAGCTTGCCCCACCAGTTGGGGTTGCGTTTGAACACCAGTTTCTGGTCAGGCTGCCAGCTTTCAACCACATACGGGCCAGTGCCCATCGCGTTGCGGTGTGAAAAGCTTTCGTCTTTGGTTTTGATGTCTTTGGGCTCGGTGGCCCTGTTTTTCTCGGACCAGGCCTTGCTCATCATGCGCAGCTCGGTCAGCTGGTTCATCAGCACCGGATTCGGCGCTTTGAGCATGATGTCAATCTCGTTGTCATTGACCTTGACCACCTTGTCGATGCCTTGGGCATACACGCCGTAGTTGGAGGTTTTGGCCATTGCGCGGTTCAATGAAAACACTGCGTCATCAGCGGTAAAGGCACTGCCGTCGCTGAACTTGACGCCTTTTCTCAGCGTGATGCGCATTTGGGTTGGGCTGGTCAGCTTCCAGTCGGTGGCCAGTTGCGGCTCAATCTTGAAGCTTTTGCTGTTGTAATAAACCAGCGACTCATACACGGCAGCATGCACGCCGTTGCCGAGTGCGTTGTTTTGCGAATGGATGTCAAGTGTGGGGATGTCGCTGGCGCTGGTCCATTTGAAGGTTTTGGCGCTGGCGCTGTGACTCAAGGCCAAAGCGGCCACAAGCAAGGCGAGTTTGAAGGTCATGTGCAGTCCTCTAAGCCTGAAAAATAGGCATTGATGAAAAGCACAAACTATGCCTCAAAGCCCGGTATCAAGTCATCGGGCTTTTACTAGGTGACCGAACCGTGTGGAAACTTCAGTGCAAAGATATTGGCGTAGTAGCCAGACCGCTGTAGCCTTCCAGCGTGTCTTCGATTTCCTGCTGCGTCGGCGCGTTGATCTGCCAGGCGCTCAGGCGCTGCTGAAACATTTCAGCCCAGGAGCCGTCGAGGTACACCTCTTTGCCGGAGCGTTTGTCAACAATCTCGAACCCGTTGCGCGCCATGTGCGGGATGGTTGGTGGGGGAGCAGATGCTTCAGGTGCGTTGGCGTGAATTTGCACCACCACAAAAGATTCTGAGTCGTAAAGCATTTGCATTTGATTTTGTCCTTGAAGCATTTTAAGCCTGCACAGCCATCCATATAGCAACGACGGAGCCAACTTCAAGGCTGACAGGGTTAATCCTGCTGCTCAACGGTCGTTCTGTTGCATTACTTCACAAATTCCTGACGACCTCCACCAGCTGCTGGTCAATGAAGTCTCCGTTTGGCTGGGTGATGCGGTTGCGCACTGGCAGGTAACCCAACGACGGTGCAAACCAGATTTCAACTTTCTGGTCGAACTCCTTGCGCGGCTTGCGAGTGAGTTTCAGGGTCGGCATCTGGTCGTTCATCAGGCTCAGGGTTTCTTCAGATTCGATGACAAATGTCCAGGTGTCGGCCTCACGCGGGCCAATCGTCAAAAAGGTGATGTTGCTGCCCGGCGGAAAACCTGCCGGATTGGCGGCCAGCATGCCGCCCAACTGCAAAAACACGCTGACGCGGTCTTGCGCGCCCTCCATCCACGGTGCGTCGGGTGTGTTGGCACTGAAGGTGATCTTGCCTTTGTCAGCCTCAAAATGCGCGGCCACCTCGTTTTTGAACTTGTCGGCAAAGCGGGTGGGGGCCAGGCCGCTGCCGGTGATTTTGCCCACGCTGGTCATGCTGCGTGAGCCGACCAGAAAGGCGCTGACCTTCATCATGGCCTGATAGCTATTGCCATCGGTTTTCCAGGCCAGCTCGGCATCGGCTTGGTAGTTCAGGTTTTTGGCCATGCCCACCATTTTGTAGAGCAGGCGCACCGAGCCGGGCAGGCTGATGGCGGTGACTGGCGTGGTTTTGGGGCCCGTTGCGGATGATGCAGCGGCGCTGGCCTGGGCAGGTGTTGCAACGGCGGCGCTTTCAACGGGCTGGGTGGGCGTTGCTGTTGCCTCAGGGGTTGACGGGCTGACAGTTGGCGACTCTTGGGATGCTACTATTTCAGGAGCTGCTTGCGCCCGGATTTGTTGGGCTACAGGCTGATTTAATGCCTTTTTTGGGGCATTTTTAGCCGTTTTAACTGCTTTGGGCGCTGCTACGGGCGCTGTAACGGCCTCAACCGCAGGCGCTGCCTCAATGCTGCGCGTTTTGAATGTTTTGCCGCCCACATCATCAGGGTCGGCGCCCACGCCCAGCTGGGCGGGCGAGGCTTGCAGCACCAGGACATGCGCGGCTATAACCAATAGGGCGAGGGTGGTCAGTGGTTTCCAGCCCGGCGTTCCGGTGGCCACGGCGGCATCAATCATGCCGCAATGTAGCCCAAATCGCTTGACAGCTGCCGGGCTGCGGCTTTCAGGGGCGTGGCCACCGCGCCGCGCCAGTCCGCATCAAAGGTACTGAGCGAGCCCAGCGCCACCATGCCCAGCACCATGTGGCCGTCGGCGTCAAACACCGGGGCGCAAAAGCCGCCCACACCCGGCAGCAGCGTGTTGACAACTCGGGCCACGCCGTGCTGGCGCGCTTCATCGAGCAGTTGGGTCACCTCGGTCATGTTGGCGGGCAGGTCACGCCGCCCCAATTTTTGCGCCCGCGCCAGCTCGTCTTTCAACAGCAGTTTGAGCCGAGTATTGACAGCGCTTTGCCGCGTGGCCATGAAGGCGGCAAAGCACAGCCCGGTGGCCGACGACAACAGCGGCATCACGTCGCCCAGGCGCAGATTGACGGTCACGGCTTGCGGCGATTCTTCCCAATGCACCATGCACGGGCCCTGGTTGCCCCATACGGCGAGAGCCAGCGTTTGGCCGATTTGCGCCATCAGCGGGCTGAGGCGCGTTCTGGCCAATTTAACCGCATCAATCCTTGACAGCGAAGCGAGCCCTAACTTGAGCGCAGCGGGCCCCAGGTCGTAGCGGGTCGTACCTGCGTCTTGCACCACCAGGCCGAGGCGCTGAAAACTGACCAGATAGCGGTGCGCTTTGGCGGCGCTCATGCTGGCTTTGGCGGCCAGGTCACGCAGCATCAGCGCGCAGCCAGCGTTGCTCAAAACTTCCAATAAACTGAAACCCACCTCGACCGACTGAATACCAGCGCGCAGCGGCTCGAGATCATCGAGTTCTTTCGTGGCAGGCATGGGTCTGGGTGTCATGGCTTCTTTATAATTACATTTAGGTAAATCAATTTCACTTATCGTAACGCCGAACAGGCAGCCGAAACCTTAACAGAAAGACATCAAATGAAGCTCGCCACCTACAAAGACGGCTCCCGCGACGGCCAGCTCGTCGTTGTCTCCCGTGATCTGTCAACCGCGCATTATGCAACTGGCATTGCCAGCAAATTGCAACAGGTACTGGACGACTGGAACTTCATGTCGCCGCAATTGCAGGACTTGTATGAAACACTCAACAGCGGCAAGGCGCGTCACGCCTTTCCGTTTGAACCCGCGCAGTGCATGGCTCCGTTACCCCGAGCCTACCAGTGGGCCGACGGCTCTGCCTTTATCAACCACGTCGAGCTGGTGCGCAAGGCGCGCAGCTCTGAAGTGCCCGAAACCTTTTACACCGACCCGCTGATGTACCAGGGCGGCAGCGACGACTTCATCGGCCCGCGTGACGACGTGGTGGTGGCCAGCGAAGCCTTTGGCATTGACTTTGAAGCAGAAATTGCCGTGGTGACCGCCGATGTCGGCATGGGCACCACGCCCGACCAGGCAATTGACGGCATCCGATTGGTGATGCTGGCCAACGATGTGTCGCTGCGCAATTTGATCCCCGCCGAGCTGGCGAAAGGCTTTGGCTTTTTTCAAAGCAAACCCGCCACCGCCTTCAGCCCGGTGGCTGTCACCGTCGATGAGTTGGGTGACGCCTGGCAGGGCGGGCGCCTGCACATGACGCTGCAAAGTACCTGGAACGGCCGCAAGGTCGGCATGTGCGAGGCTGGTTCCGAGATGACCTTTCACTTCGGCCAGCTGATTGCCCACATCTGCAAAACTCGCAACGTGCGCGCTGGCAGCGTCATTGGCTCAGGCACGGTCAGCAACAAGGACTGGACCCACGGCTACAGCTGCATCGCCGAAAAGCGCGCGATTGAAACCATTGAGGGCGGCGCACCGGTCACAGAGTTCATGAAGTTTGGCGACACCATCCGTATTGAGGCCAAAGGAAAAGACGGGCAGAGCGTGTTCGGTGCCATTGACCAAAAAGTGGTGGCGCTTGCCAGCGATAACATCGCTGTTGGTAAGCTTTAAAGGGCCGCCGCCTCAAAAACCGCTGTACGTCCACCGTTGGCTTGTACCAACCAGTCGGTGCCCTGGTCGACCACGCTCATGTTCCCCGAAACCACCACAGGTCGTGCGTACCGGTTTTTGGCGAAGGCCCAGGTCAGGCTGTTCAAATTGGATGGGTGACTGGCCGTCACGCGCATTCGGCCTGTGCTGGACAAGGCGCTTTCCCATACTGCTTGAGACCGCGTCGTCATGAAGCTGGCCAGTCGAGTCATGGTGTACCAGCGAAAGTTATTGGCCTGCTGTTTTTGTTTGGCGTAACCCAGCATGGACGTCATCACTGCCGGGTAAAGCATGGCGCCTGGCGGATGGGCATAAATCATGCGGCTCGTGTTGTTAGCGGCCGCAAAGTCGATCAACTCCGCATACCACTGCGTCATCTCGGAGGGTGTGACGCCCAGCTCGGAAAACTCCACAAAAGTTGCCGCCACACCGAACGGCATAACGGGTATTGCCCACAGCGAAGGGGCGACAACTTTACCGCCGCGATAACTGAGGGTAGGGGCTGTTCCCGTGTGGCTGAGAGAATAATAGGAGCCCACCCCGTTTCCAGTTAACCAGTTCAGTGACCACAAAGGGTTATTGCCCTCGGGCGCGGAATACTCCCGTATGGGGCGCTTGATGACCGCCTCGATGGCATTGCGATTGAGCACCAGATAAGGCAAAAATTCTGCGGCGTTGCTCTCGCTGGCATTGGTGCCGTAGTAATCGTGAATCCAGCCGCCGTGGCTACCCACCTCATGGCCAGCCGCTACAAATTCCCGTAAAAACTGCTGTGCAACCAGGTTATTCGGTAAATCAAAGCCTAGCTTGTCGCCGGGAACAATGGTGTCTGGACCAGCCGTTATGTCCATCGAAAACGGCTTGTTGTTCCACACGCCCAAGTCTTTCAGCGCCTGCATGGGTTGCAAAGCTGCATTGGAGTCAAGATGCCAGTTAAATATAAGACCGCCTATACCGTTGGGTACTGCCGTCAAGCGCGGTTGTCGAAGAAGCCCGCGCGCAAACAAATGAACAAAGCCATGCAGTGGCATCGCGTCTTCCGAAAGCTTGAGGTAAGTCATGGGCAGATTGACAAACAGCACATTCCCGGCACCGACGGCACGGCTGCTCGCAACCAAACCATGCTCGGGTGAGGCCATCAATATCGCGCCCTGCGCTGCCCCCAGTGTGACGAAACTTGGGTAGCTCAGAGGACCATAGACATAGCCTGAAATGCTGTGCACGGATTCAGGGGCAGGCGCGGCTGCCTGCACGCGGAACGCTTTGGCCTGCGCCAAAGGGGCACCATCATCGATTGACCGGGTGAGGATTTGAAGGGCGTTTTTGCTGAATCGGGCAGGCGTTACACCCACAACAGGTTCCCGTTGCACCGCATTTTTGAACGTCAATGCTTTACCGCCTGGTTGTAGTTCTCTACCGGGACGCCCAGTCATGCGGTCTGGCGTGAGCTGGCTGGGCGGCGGGGGCCTGAAATACTGCTCATGATCGTGTCCGGCCAGACCACCGGGGTTGGCAGGGCTGATGGGTAGAAATCGAGAAGTCGGGCTTGACCGCCCGCCGGACACATCGGCGGTTTTTTCCGCTGGCTTGTCTGCAACGCGGTGTACGCTGGCGGCATCGTGATTGACCACCGCAGCAGCCGGGAATGCTGTGTAAGGCATGGACTTTCCTGGTCCAACAAGCAGGGACCTTAACGTTGACACCAATCCGGTCACAGGTCCGAGTCCGACCGTTCGGTCCAGCAGCTGGTCATACAGCAGGTAGTCCACACCCACCATGTCACTGAAGCGAGACTTGGGTACGGCGTAAAAGCCCGCTGGATTCAGCGCCCCGGCGTCGTACACCAACATCAGGTTGCCGCCCTGCGAGACATACCCCTGAATGGTCGCGACCAAGGTATCGCTCATCGTAGTCTGCATCTGGTCAGGGACGATGATTCCGCTGTAAGTGGCACGTGCGCTTGCGCCCAGTTGCAGGAAGTCTGCATTGCGCAAGATGCTCATGCTGTAACCCTGCTCCCTGGCTGCATCAGTCCAGGCAGTCACGCGGCTGTCCGTCAACGCCAGACCATCGGGTAACAGCAAGGCCATCTTCGAATTGGTCTGGGCTTGCGCGAGACCAACAATCAAGCCCAGAAAAAGGACACATGCCCCGCGGATTAAAACTGCGAGTATCCGACTGGTATTGCAATACGCGGTGAGCTGCATGATGAACTTTAAAATGGAGGTATAAATTCAGTGTTTAAGCTTTCAAGTCTTGTTTGAAATTCACGCTAAACCAAGGTTCAAAATCCCCCGGAATGAAGTCAGCAAACTGCCCGTGTTGAACGGGCAGACATGGCAGGTCATGGTGTAAAAGCAGATTGCCGGAAATGATGCGAGGAAGAGCACCAGACCCGCAACAGGTGCAAATTAACCAGCAAGTTTTGGCATGTGTGTCACAAACTCTTGAATGCCGCGCAGCAGCATTTCAACCGCTACCGCCACCAGGATCAGCCCCATCAGACGTTCGACGGCGACCACAAAGCGATCGCCCAGCACGCGCTGAATGCGTTCGGCCAGCACCAGCACGACGGCGCACACCGCCATGGTGACACTGAGCGCCGCTATCCATTCCCAACGGCGCTCAGGGGCCTGGGACACCAGCAGCAAAACCGTTGCCAAGGCCGATGGCCCGGCGAGTGCCGGAATGGCCAGCGGCACGATCAAAGGCTCGCTTTGCAGACCCTCCAGTTCATCACGCGCTGGCGGCGGGAAAATCATGCGCAGGGCGATCAAAAACAGAATCACGCCCCCGGCGATTTGCAGTGCCAGGGCGCTGAGGTTCATGACGCGCAAAAAGCCTTCGCCAATGAACATGAAGACAAGCAACAAACCAAACGCAATCAGCACTTCGCGCAAAATCACCAACGGCCTGCGCTGGGAAGGGACGTTTTTCAGTGCGTTGGCAAATATGGGGATGTTGCCAAACGGATCGGTGATGAGCAACAGCAAAATCGTGGCGGAAGCGAACGTATAGGTCATTGCCTAAGCCTCGTACAGCGTGTCCAGCGATTCAAACCCCTTGATCTCCAGCGGATTGCCAAACGGGTCGCAAAAAAACATGGTGTGCTGCTCTCCGGGCTGGCCTGCAAAGCGCAATTGCGGCGCCATCACAAACACCGTGTTGGCCGCTTTCAGACGCGTAGCCATGGCCTGCCAGTCGGGCAGTGCCAGCACCAGGCCAAAGTGCGGCATGGGTACCAGCGTGTCACCTACACGGCCAGTGCTTTCGGTTTTAAACGGTTGGCCCAAGTGCAGCGATATCTGGTGGCTGAAAAAATCGAAATCTACCCAGGTGGCGGTAGAGCGCCCCTCGGTGCAACCCAGTACGCCGCCATAGAACTGGCGGGCGATGTCGAGGTCAGTCACATTGAAGGCGAAGTGGAAAAGGCTTTTCATGACGCTAGCTTATCAGGCGCGACAGGCTTTATGAATGCTACAAAAGATATAGCTGATTGCGCCCAAATTTATTGGGCTACAGCGATTTTTGAAGGGTAAAAACGGCTAAAAATCAGTGTTTTTAAGCCTCACAGCATGATTTTTACAACGCAGCGCGTGCAGTCAGCTAAAAATGCTTTGCGCGCGGGCCACGGCGTTGCACAATGAAGGTGACCCAACTAAAACAGGAGACAACCATGAGCGACGCAGACAACACTTCAAATTTTGCCAATTTTGGCAAGTTCGTGCCGGGTTTTGACTTTTTACAAAATCTGGCCACCCAGGCGGCAGGCAGTGCAGCTGACAAAATCCCGCAGTTGCCGAACCTGGGCAGCTGGGTAGCGCCCACCCTGAATGTGGAAGAGCTGGACAAGCGCATCAGCGAGCTGAAGTCGGTGCAGTTCTGGCTGGACCAGAACGCCACCGCCCTGAAAGCCACCATTCAGGCGCTGGAGGTGCAAAAGATGACATTGGCCACGCTGAAGGGCATGAACTTCAACATGGGTGATGTCGCCAATGCCTTCAAGCTCAAGGTGGCAGACACCGTAGCGGGCGGCGTGCAGGGCATGGCCGACAAGGCCAAAACCTTTGCCGGGCTGGAGGTGCCGCCCACCAGCTTTGGCAAAAAAGCCGCGCCGGCCAAACCAAAAGCAGAACCCAAGCCAATAGCTGAAGCACCTGCCGCAGGTGTGGTGGACCCGATGCAGTGGTGGGGCGCACTGACGCAACAGTTTCAGACCATCGCTGCCGATGCGATGAAAGACGCCGCCAAAAAAACCGCCATCGACACCACCAAAAGTATGGCCGCCGGGCTGGCCAAAGATGCCATGAAGACGGCCACGGGCATGGCCAAAGACATGGCCAGCAATGCAGGCAAAACCATGGCAGGCGCTGGGCGTGCTGCGATGAATACAGCAAAAAATTCGGTGTTTGGCGGCGCACAGGCCTGGCCTACGCCAGTGGCAGCCAAGAAACCCGTAGCAAAGCGACCAGCCGCCAAAACTGCACGCAAAACCAGCCGTTGAATAGGCGTGCTAAATTTGACTGTCAATGCGGACTTGATCCGCAATCCATGAACCCGAACCCACTTGCGCACGACGTAAGAGTCATGGATCCCGGATCAGGACCGGGATGACAGACGATTAGGTTTGAAATGAATTTATAGAGCTACCCATGAAGCTTTTCCCCTATGGCCACGCCACCCACCCGCAATGGCCCATGGCTGCTGGCCTGGTGCTGGCGCAACTGCGTGCCCACATGGCCCTGCCTGGCTATGCCACCGCGCCCACGCTGGGCCTGCTGTACATCACCGACCATTACGCTTTACATGCGCAGGACATTCTTGACCACCTGAGTGCCGAGCTGCCCGAGGTCACCGACTGGAGCGGTACCGTCGGCGTGGGCATTGCGTCAAACAACGTTGAGTATTTTGACGAGCCCGCCCTGGCCGTGATGCTGTGTGATTTGCCGCATGACCAGTACCGCGTTTTTTCAGGCGTGTCACCTTTGCCATCCGTGGCCAGTGGCCGCTTCAAGGCCCACACCGCGCTGGTGCATGCCGATTCAGGCACACCCGATGTGGCAGACCTCATCAGCGAAATGGCCCAGCGTACCGGCAGTGGCTATGTGTTCGGCGGCCTGGCAGCCAGCCGCAGCAAAACCGTGCAGTTTGCGCTCAGTGGTTACGGCAATGTCAAAGGCCATGGCGCGGCCGGCGGTGTGTTCAGTGGCGGATTGAGCGGCGTGGCGTTCACGCAGGAGGCAGCCTTGATGTCGCGCGTCACGCAGGGCTGTCAGCCGGTGTCACGCAACCACGAGATCACGGCCTGCGAAGGCAATGTGGTGACCGAACTTGATGGTGAACCCGCACTGGATGTGATGCTGACGGCGCTAGGCGTTACGCTGGACCAGCCGCGTGAGGCACTGGCCAAGGTGCGCAGCACGCTGGTGGGGTTGAGTGACACTGCAGAGTTGTTGAGTGACCGGCAGGTGTTGCATCCCGGCCAGTTTGGTGCTGAAGTCGTGGTACGCCACATCATCGGGCTGGACCCCAGCCGCAAAGGCATTGCGGTGTCAGGCGCACCATCGGTCGGCATGACGCTGGCTTTTTGCGAACGCAATGCGCAAGCAGCACGCGCAGATTTGATTCGCGTCTGCGCCGAAATCCGCGAAGAGCTGGAGCCCGAAGAGCTGACGCTTGAGGTGGCCAACGCATTGAGCGCCCCCGAAGCCGAATCAGCCCCGCACCCAGCCCGGCGCATTGCTGGCGCTGTGTATGTGAGCTGCGCGGGGCGCGGTGGCCCGCACTTTGGTGCACCCAGTGCTGAATTGCAAATTGTGCGGCGCGCCCTGGGCGATGTGCCGCTGGTTGGTTTTTTTGCAGGCGGCGAGATTGCCCGGCATCATTTGTACGGCTATACCGGGGTATTGACGGTATTCACCGTGGCAGAGCCCGCATGACGCAGCCAGTACCTGATGAACATCCCAACCAATTCGCCCTGTTAAAGCAGCGCCGCTTTGCGCCGTTTTTCTGGACGCAATTCTCCGGCGCTGCCAACGACAACCTGTTCAAGTTTGCTTTCACCGTGATGGTGACGTACCAGTTCAGTGTGAGCTGGTTGCCGCCTGCGCTGGCCGTGTGGTGGCCCAATTTATTCCGCTGGCCCCAGCCACTGACCCAGACCTGAAGATCAACTGGAACCCGGTGACAGAGACCTGGCGCAACCTGAAACTGGCGAACCAGAACATCGTGGTGTTCCGCTCGATGTTGGGCATCAGCTGTTCATGATCGTCAGTGCGATTTTGGCGGACGCGTTGCTAAAAGCTCAGTTCACGATTCCGCAAATTTTCCTTTTTGTCGGACTGGCCAATGCGGTTGTGGCGTTTTATATCTTCATGCTGGTGCCCGAGTATTTGCTGCGCTTTATTGCCTTTATGGTGTCGCGTTGCATGTACCGTTTCAAGGTGACGGGTGATCACCACCTGCCCACCCAGGGCGCGGCGGTGCTCACCTGCAACCATGTCAGCTTTATTGATCCGGTGTTGCTGATGGCCGCCAGCCCGCGCCCGATTTACTTTGTGATGGATCACCGCATTTTCAAAATGCCGGTGCTGGGCTGGTTTTTCAAACTGCTTAAAGCTATACCGATTGCCCCCAGGTCTGAAGACCCCGTGTTGTTTGAAGCCGCTTTTGAAGCAGCGGCCAAAGTGCTGCGCGATGGTGATTTGCTGGCCATTTTTCCTGAGGGTGGCCTGACCAAAGATGGTGAGCTTCAGCTATTTAAGGGCGGCATCATGAAAATTCTTGGAAACGCACAGCGTGATGGTATCGACGTACCTGTCATTCCCATGGCGCTGACGAATTTGTGGGGCTCGTATTTCAGCCGCATAGAGGGCTCTGCCATGAGCAAACCCTTTCGGCGTGGCTTTGGCAACCGGGTTGGCCTGAATGTCGGCACTGCCCTGGCCCCTGATTTGGTGCAACCCCTTGTGCTGCGGGAGCGTGTTGCCTTGCTCATGGTCGCCTGAAGTATCCCGCCGCGCCTGCCTTGCCAGGTGAGTGGGGTATGGCGTTAGTTCAAATAATTGCTACTAAATAAATAGCTGTTTGCGCCCGTAAACAGGGTAATTTAGCCACTTTTGAGGGTCGAAAACGGCATTTTTTCGCTCCAACTGGTCCAAACAGACCATATCAAAAGGCATCGGTGAATGGTTTAATAAGTTCATGATCTCATCCCACATCTTGCTGATTGATGACCATCCCATGTTTCGTGCGGGTCTCAGTATGGTCATCAACCGGACAATGCCTGATGCTGGCATTTATCAGGCGGCTTCAGTAAATGAAGCCTTGAACATCACGCCTAGCCCTGTGCATCTGGTGCTGCTGGACATCAAACTCAACGGCAGCAGTGGGCTGGAAGGTATTGGGCCCATCAAGCGCCAGTGGCCAGCGGCGCCCATACTGATGCTGTCATCGCACGACGAGCCAGAAACCGCACGCATGGCTCTGGCGCGTGGTGCTACGGCTTTTGTCTCCAAGGCAGAAGCCCCTGAAAAAATCATTGAAACCATCGCACAGCTTCTGCGGGGTGAGCTGCCCCAGACCAAGCCTGTCATCAGCCCAAACGACAAGCACCTGACACCACGGCAGCGTGAGGTGCTGCAGTTGTTGCACCAGGGGATGACGAACAAAGTGATCGCGCGCGAGCTGACGCTGTCGGACAACACAGTCAGGCGCCACATGCAGGAAATATTGAAATATTTCCGTGTAGCCACACGCGCTGAAGCGGTGTTTGCCGCGCGGCAGCAAGCTCTGGTGGGTTAAATCGTGCAGCTTTTAAAGTGGTCAAGATTTGCCGAAGACCGCATCCTGATTGAACAGCTGCGACTGATTTATGCCAGTACAACGGTAACGGTGCTGCCGATGTTCCCGGCTATTGCGATACTGATTGGGGTGCTCATCAGCCCAAGCAATCGCGCTGGGCTGTTGGCGTGGGCTGGGGTGGTATCGATGACCAACCTCTATTGGATTTTCAATGCACGCCGCAGCTTGGCGAATGGGCTGGCGGCGCATGATGCACATCGTTTGGCGCGCTGGCTGGCTATTTGCATTGGGGCGGGTGGCGCGTCCTGGGGCGCGCTGGCGTTTGGTGCACTGGGAAATACGACGGTAGCCGGCGAGATTATGGCGATTTTTGTATTGTCCGGCATCTTGAGCGGCTCAGTTGCATTGCTGGCACCGGTACTGCCCCTGTTTATTGCATTCTCAGTACCCTTGGTCGGGTTGACGGTGGTCAAGCTCTGGCTGCTGGAGGATTCAGCTTACAGCGCCTTCAGCATTATTGCGCTGATGTATTTGGGGGTGCTGATTGCCCAGGCACGTAACAGCTCAATCGCAAGCCGCGCGGCCATTGATCTGCGTTTTGAAAATCTGGAATTGGTGCGTCGTGCTGAGCAAGCGCAACAACAGGCTGAGCAAGCGCGCCGCGAGGCCGAAGATGCCAACACCGCCAAATCCAAGTTTTTGGCAGCAGCCAGCCATGACCTGCGCCAGCCGATTCATGCACAGGGTTTGTTTTTGAACGTGCTGCTGCATACGCCCTTGACAGCAGAGCAACGCGATTTGGTGGGCAATATCAGTTCAGCCAGTGCTGCATCGGTTGACATGCTTGATACGCTGCTGGATTTTTCACGCATTGAAGCGGGTGTGGTCAGCCCGCAAATACAGCCGTTTAGCCTGCAAGACTTGCTGAACAAAATCGAGTGTGAGTTTGAGCCGCAGGCCGATGCCAAAGGCCTGAGTTATCGATCACGAGAAACCCCATTGCTGGCGCTGTCTGACCCCGCACTGATAGAACTGATTTTACGCAACCTGGTGTCTAACGCGATTCGCTACAGCGACACGGGCGGGCTGATGGTGGCCTGCCGCAAGCGAGGCGCGCATGCGGTGCTGGAAGTGTGGGACACCGGCATAGGCATCGCACCCGACCAGCAAGCCGAAGTGTTCAAAGAGTTTCACCAATTGGGCAACCCTGAGCGAGACCGCCGCAAGGGCCTGGGGCTGGGCTTGGCAATTGTGCATGGGCTGGTCAAAACGCTGGGGCACACACTGAGTTTGCGATCTAGCCTCCAGCGCGGTAGCGTCTTCAGACTGTCGATGCCGCTAGCGCAGCTAGCGCCCGTCAAGCGGCTGGCGACTGATGCCAGTCTGTCCGAACTGATGGCCACCGGACAACTGCGCGGCATGAACGTGCTGGTTGTTGACGATGACGCAGCCGTGTTGTCTGGCATGGCTCAGTTGCTGTCTCAATGGGGGTGCAAAGTCAACACGGCCAGCTCGATTGAGCAGGCACTGGTGCAGACCCAACACAACACACCCGATGTTGTCATCAGCGACTACCGCCTGCGGAACCAGCGCACGGGTGCGCAAGCCATCGCCGAGCTGCGCGCCTTGGCGGGCGTGCAACTGCCCGCACTGATCATCACTGGCGACACCGCACCCGAGCGACTGCGGGAGGCCACAAGCAGCGGCGTGCCGTTGCTGCACAAACCCCTGGCACCCGACGTGCTGCACCGCGCGCTGGTGGACTTGCTGGGCGAGCGCAAAGCGCTTTTCTAAAGAAGCAGCGAGCTCAAACTGTCTCGATATGGTCCAAGAAGACCATATAAAAAAATCGCGTTCTTGTTTAAAGTTCTTGTTAATAAATGTTTCAAGAATTTACACCGTGGCACGTCAAATTTTCTGCAGTTCCGTTTCCCCTAGCGCGTCGTGCCAGTCATGATGCATGTCTCAAAAAATTATTATGTGGTGGCTGGCCTGGTTGCAGGCGCATTGATGCCCGTGTTGTCGATGGCACAAACCTCTTCAGACATCGGTGCAGCCCAGCGCCAGGCAGAAACACTTCAACGTCAGGAGCAAGAGCGCCTGCAGCGCGAGCAAGACGACGTGCGCCGCCGAAACAGCCCTGTCGATGGCCTGGACACCCGCCTGCTGCAACCCAAAATTGAAGTACCTGAATTGGGTGCAAGCTGCCGCACCATTAAAGTGGTCAACATCAGCAGCGCGCCCAATCTGTCTGCCGTCATGCGCCAGCGGATCACCGACGAATTTACCGGCCGCTGCCTGGATGTCAGCGATATTGAACGCATTCTGGGCGAGATCACCAAGTACTACATTGACCGCGGCTTCATCACCACTAGAGCTTACTTGCCGCAGCAAGACTTGAGCAGTGGCCGACTTGAGATTTTGGTGATTGAGGGCGTGATTGAAAAAATCATGATCAACGACGGTGATGCCAAAAGCATCTCCATAGGCAATATATTTCCGGGGCGCGAAGGGACTTTGCTCAATTTACGTGACCTGGAGCAAGGCATTGACCAGATCAACCGCCTGCCGTCAAACAACGCCAAGCTGGACATTCAGCCCGGTGACAAGCCGGGCGGCAGCACGGTGGTGATCAACAACAAGCCCAGCTCGCCTTTTCGCGTGTCGATCAATACGGATAACCAGGGCTCAGTGTCAACGGGCGCTGCACAGACGGGTCTCACTTTAAGCGCCGACAACCTGCTGTATTTCAACGAGTCGCTGTCCGTCACGCACCGCGAATCGTTTCCTAACACGCCAGGCCGCAAGTACTCTGCCAGTGACAGTATCAATGTGAGTATTCCGATGGGCTACAGCACGCTGTCACTCGGCACCAACCGCTCGGTTTACTTCAGCCCCATCACGCTGGCCAGCGGGCTGGAGTTGATCACCAGTGGTAACAGCAAGTCAGACAACATTCGGCTAGACCGTGTGGTGTACCGCGACCAGGCCACGCGTGCTTCGGTGGCCAGCACACTGACCACCAAGGACTCCAAGAACTTTCTGGGCTCGCTGTTTCTGGATGTCAGCAGCCGAAAACTGACGGTGCTAGACCTGGACGCCAGCCTGAACACTGGGTTTTTGGGCGGTGTGCTGACATTGGACCTGGGTGTGGCGCGCGGCCTGACGGCCATGGCCGCACTGCGCGATGCGCCTGGCCTGCCCGACACAGCACCCAAGGCGCAGTTCAGCAAGCTCAAAGCGGGTTTTAACTATGCCAAGCCGTTTCGTGTAGCCAGCACCGACATGAGCTTTACCAGCCAGATGACCGCCCAGAAAGCCAACAACGTGCTGTATGGCTCTGAGCAGATCTCCATTGGCGGTCTGTATTCCGTGCGTGGTTATGTCAAGAACAGTTTGACGGGCGACGACGGTTATTACTGGCGCAATGAATTGTCGATTCGCCAGCCTTTGACGGTAGGTAATGACACCATTTCCAGCCGCCTGTATGCAGGCTACGACAGGGGCTATATCAGCAACCGCGTACCCGGCGCGCCGCAAGGCAAGCTGGAAGGCGTGGTGGCAGGTATCGCCATCAACTGGCGCGGCGCCACTTGGGATTTCTTTCACACCCGTCCTGTCGCCCTGGCCAGCACCCTGGTGCGTGAGACGGGGCAAACATGGTTTCGGTTGGGCTACACCTTTTAAGACTTTTGAGGATCTGACATGAACCACATCTACCGCATCGTCTGGAACGCCCTGACCGCCACCTGGGTAGCCGTTGCTGAAACCGCCCGTTCACATGGCAAGGCCAGCAAACGCACGGCCCGCAAGGCTGGTCGTCAAGCGTTGGCATGGGCTACGCTGGCCAGCATCGGGCTGGCTGTCACGGCGGCCATGGCGCAAACCGTGCCCACCACTGTCGTACCCGCAGGCGGTAAGACTATTGCCTACACCGCCGCCAATGGTGTGCCCATTGTCGACATTAACACCGCCAACGCTGTAGGCCTGTCGCACAACAAATTCACCAGCTACAACGTGGATCCACGCGGGCTGGTGCTGAACAACGGCAACATGGACCAGTTGTCGCGCCTGTCGCAACTGGCCGGGCAAGTGGCTGGCAATGCCAACCTGGCGCAGCAGGCCAGAGTGATTTTGAATGAAGTGGTATCGACCAACCGCAGTGTGCTGGCCGGCTTTACCGAAGTACTGGGCGGCCGGGCTGATGTGGTGGTGGCGAATCCGAACGGCATTACCTGCAGTGGTTGCGGTTTCATCAACACCGACCGCATCACCCTGACCACTGGCACGCCAACCTTTGGGGCAGACGGTAGCCTGGGCGGCTTTAATGTCAACCAGGGCGATGTGCTGATCAATGGTGCGGGAGCCAACGCTACAGCCCAGCAGATTTTTGACATTGTGGCCCGCTCTGTCAAGGTTGACGGCAAGATCAATACCTCTGACACCGGCAGCCTTGGCATCACCACTGGTGCGAATAGCTGGAACTACAACGGCCGCAATGTGACGGGAGCTGTTGCGCCAAGTGGTGCCGCAGCGTCTTACGCCATTGACTCCACCGTGCTGGGCGGCATGTACAGCGGGCGCATCAACATCATCGCCACAGAGGCAGGCGTCGGAGTTCGCATGCTGGGCGAAGCCGCCGCCAGCGCCGATAACTTTACCTTGACCAGCGCAGGCAAGATCGAGGTGCAAGCCGCACTGAGCGCCAAGCAGGATATGGCTGTAACGACAACTGCGGCCAGCGGTAGCGACGACCTGCTGATCAGCGGCACAGCCAAACTGTCTGCGGCACGCAGTCTGGACATCAAAGCGGCGGGCGGACAGCTCAAGTTGATCGAGGGCGAACTGTACGCCGCCAACAACCTGACCACCACAGCCGCCAGTTTGAGCGATGCATCTGCTTCAGCCAAAACGCGCTTTGCAGGCGGCAGCAACACCCTGGCCATCACTGGTGCAGCCAACATCAATGGCACTGCATGGGGCGCAGGTGGCGCGCTGACAGGCAATGCCGACAGCCTGACGATAGGTGCCAACGGGGCTACGTTGTACGCCGGTACAACACTGGCCTTGAGCACCACCAACAACCTGGCGCTGGGTACAGCCGCCGTACGCTCGGCCGGCAACATGACGTTAGCTGCCGATACAGGCAGCATCAGCACAGCGGCAGGCGCAGCGCAAGGCATACAAAGCACAGCAGGCAATTTGAGCCTGAGCGCAGGCAACGGCTTGACCAACGCCGGCAAAACAACGGCGGATGCTGGCAGCGTCACAGGCCGCATCAACGGCACGCTGGCCAACAGCGGCAGCCTGCAAGCCAAAACCACGCTTGACCTGGCCGACAAAGCAGGCGGCGGCACAGAAAATATTGTCAACAGCGGCATTTTGCTGGCCGATGGCGGCCTGACGGTTAAAGCCACCAGCATCAGCAACCAGACAGGTGCTACGCTGCAAGGCGGCGCGGGCACCACGCTGGTAGCCAACAGCCTGACCAACGCAGGCACCCTGATCGCGTCCAACACGGCGGGTCAAACAAGCGCATTGACGCTGGCCACGCTCACCAACAGCGGCACGCTACAGTCCAAGGGCGATCTGGCCTTGAATTTGGCGACATCCTTAAACAACACAGGCACCATTTTGAGCAACGGTGCGCACACCCTGCGTGGTACCAGCGGCACTTACACGGTGGCAGGCACAGGCCGCATACAGGCCGATGGCTTGCTGGACATCAAAGGCCAGGGCGGCGGCAAGGGCGTAGACATTACCGTCAACAACGGCGCGGTGCTGCTGGGCGGCAGTGCAGACATCAATGCCAACATGCTGGACGTGCTCAACAACGGCGTTGTGACGACCACTGGCAACATGACAGTGGATGTCAATTCATTGACTTTTGGCGGCGCAGCCTCGCGCATTGTGGCGGCCACGTCTGGTACAGGCAGTGCCAATGTGACAACAGGCAGCGCTTTTAACAACGTAGGGGCTGTGCATTCGGGTGGCGACATGACGTTTAACGCCCCGTCCATCACCAACAGCGGCACGGGCGCTTTTTCAGCACTTAAAACCTTGAGCGTCAGCGCCACCACCGGCAACCTGGACAACTATGGCGCACTGTACGCAGGCCAAACGCTCAATGCCAACGCCATGGGCACATTGACCAATCGCGCAGGTGCCACCATTGACTCGGGTGGCGACATCAACATTGACACGCCAGCAGCTTATGTGAATGCCAACACACCAACGTTTACCAACAACAGCACCGTGAATGCTGCGGGCAATATCAACATTGCAGCCACCTGGTTCAACAACAACATCATTGCCAGCAACACGCGTGCCTGGAATGCCTATAGCTATGGCACTGAACTGGTGGGTAACGCAGCGGGTAAGGACTCGACCTCGGTCGAAGCGGGACCGGTTGGCAGTATTCCAATGACAGCGCAGTGGGCCGATGGCGCCATTGCCGCCCATTACTGTAACTTTCAGGCAATAAAAGTGATAACCTGCGGTCTCAGCGAGTATGGCCGTCTCCGGCCTTGGTCTCGCTCGCAGTATTTCACCAGCGGTGACCCTACTGGTTCGGTCAAACCGCAAATCATTGCGGGCGGCAACACCACCATCAGCAACTTCCAGACGGCAAACAACCTGGGCGGGGTAATTTCCGGTAACTCTGTCACGCTCACCTCCAGCAGGGGTGGCGCAACCTTCACCAATGACGACCTCCGGCTGGCAACTGAATCTGGCACTTTGGGTTCAATTGAACTCAACTATTGGGCGGGCTTTGCTTATGCCGCCGCAAAATATTGGACCCGATTTACGTATGCAGCCGACACCACTACCCTTGATGGCAAACAGGGCATGAAGCGCACTGGGGTGAGCTACAACGCCAGCACCGGCACCGGCGCCGGTGTTTTTGCCAACGGTGGCAACCTGACTGTCAACGGAACGGTTAATCTGATCAACATGGGCGGCACCTCTGTAGCTGCTGCCCAAACCAGCACCCCCACCAGCAAGGCAGCCAACGGCGTAGCGGCGGTCAATGGGCAGGCAGCCCTGGCTTTTGCGGGTCTGGTCATCAACCTGCCGACCAACCCCAACGGTTTTTTTGTTGTCAGCACAAATCCATCGGCCAGATACCTGATTGAGACCAACCCGCGCTTTGTGACCGGGTCAGGATCGTTGGGGTCAGACTTTTTATTAAAACGCTTGGGCATTGACCCCGACGGCACGCTCAAACGCTTGGGTGATGCCAACTACGAAGCGTTTCTGGTGCGCCAGCAGCTCATTGCACAAACTGGCAACAATATTTTGAGGGGCTATGGCAACGAAGCCGACCAGATGAAACGCCTGATGGACCAGGCCGCCGACCTGAGCAAAGAAGCAGGCCTGGTTTTTGGCAAGGCGCTGACGCCCGAACAGGTGGCCAACCTCAAGTCCGACATCGTCTGGATGGTCGAAACCACGGTGGCGGGCCAACGTGTATTGGCCCCTGTGGTGTACCTGGCAACAGCCACGCGCACAGCGTTGGTCACGGGCGCAGTGTTGGCGGGTACCAATGTGTCCATGAATATGGCCTCACTGACCAATACGGGCGGCGTCATCAGCGCTTCAAACGGGCTGAACATTGTTGCCAAAAATGACATCACCAACGTCAGTGGCAGCATCACCGGCGGTAACGTGGCGCTGCAGTCAACGGACGGCAGCATCAACAACATCACAACGGTGTTGGGCAAGACGGTGGGCAGCACAGCCAGCATCAGTGCAACGGGTGACTTGAGCCTGGATGCCAAAAAAGACATCACCGTTTCAGGCGGCGCAGTCAAAGCCGGTGGCGATATCAGCTTGAGAGCTGGTAACAATGTGACGCTGGACACCATTGTCAAAACCGACACCAGCATTACCGCCATACAAACAGACGACGGCCTGCAACGTAGCAGGGGTACCAGCGTAACCACGACAACCACCAATATTGGCTCGCTGCTTGAGTCTGGTGGCAGGATCAATATCACCAGCGGCAGAGACACCACTGTTGCTGGCAGTACCGTCAACGCGGGTACGGGTCTGGGTGTCAACGCAAGCGGTAATTTCAATGTACTGGCGCGGCAAAATACCAGCACCACCAGTTCAGAAGTGATCACCAGTGGGGTGGGCGTGGGTGGCGGTGTGCTGGGTACTGAAAAGGTCACGGTTGACAGCTTCAGGGGAACCAATGCAGGTTCCACCATCAATGTGGGCAGCACAAGCCAGCCCGCCAATCTGACTGTCAACACTGCAGGCACGATGACGGTACAGGGTGCCAACGTGAATGTGACGGGTAACGCCAACATTGATGCCAGGCAAGGCATCAACATCGTGGATGGCGTGGATGTGTCGCGTACCACCACGCGCACAGAAACCACGGTTTTCCTGAAAACATCAGGCGACGGCAGCGCAAGCGCGGCCACCAACGCAAATGCGGGTACGAACGCCAACGCGCGCGGGGGCATCAGTGCAGCAGCCAATGCACAAGCCGGGGCCAATGCACAAGCCTCGGGCAATGGGAGCATCACGCTGTCAGAGTCCAGCAACACAGTCACACAAACCGAAACCGGAAGAAGCGTGGCGACCAGCTTCAGGGTGGGTGGCAACCTGACGGCAACAACCGATGGCACGCTGCTGGTGCAAGGCTCCAGGCTGGACGTGGCGGGCAATGGCAACATCAATGCCAACGAGGGCATACGCTTTGTGGACGGTGCAAATACCGAACGCACCACCACCACCAACTTGACCACCAGTCTGCTCAGGATTGAAACCACTGGCCAGGCCAATGCGGGTACCAACACCATCGCGGGTACGGGCGGTGATGCAGCCAGAGGCAACATTGACAGAAGAGTGGCTGGCACACTGACGGGCACTGGCGCGGCAGGCGCTACTGAAAAACCCAGCGTCAATGCCCAGGCCAATGCCAGCGCCCAAACCGGTGGTGATGTGTTGGGCAGCCTGAACATCAAGGTGTCTGAGACCAGCGTCACCAAATCTCAATCGGGTTCAAGGACCAGCGTCGCCTCGGGCATCAATTTTGGCGGGAACCTGAACGCCACCACTGGCGGCACATTGGCCGTAATTGGCTCAAACCTGTCTGCTGGCGGCAGCCTGAATTTGCAGTCCAGAAACACCGAAGTGCTGGCGGGCCGGAATGAAACTTTCAGCACCAGCAAAACAGAGCGTGCGTCGGTGGGATTGTTCAACGATAACAACGCAGCGGTATCGGCTGGCGGTGGTGCGCAAGGCAATCTGGGGACAGGCAATAAGGAGACCGGTGCTAAAGCTGGCGCAAATGCAGGCGCCAGCGCCGGTGCAACTGGCAGCGCAAATGTTGAGGCCACGCTGGGCATGCGTGGCGAGATTGAGTCGACGACCGCATCCACACTGACCAACTCAGGCGCGACGATTTCTGCAGGACGCAATCTTTCGATCAATGCCACCGAGACGGCTCAATTTGTGGGTGCGCAAGTTTCAGCGGGTGGTGACCTGGCAGTTGCTGCCAAAAACATCGTTAACCTGGCGGCACAAGACACCACCAGCAACACCAGTTCCAAAGTCATGATGACAGCCGGGCTGTTTGCCGAGGGCAATGCCAGTGCCAATGCATCTGCCAGCGTTGGAAAAAGCAACGGCGCATCAGCTGGGGCGGGTCTGGACGGCAGTGGCGGGGTATCCATCAAAGCATCGCAAACCGAAAAGGCGGATGGTGCAACGACACTGCAGGTCTCCAGCTTCCAGTCGGGAGGCAACATCATGCGAACTGCGCAAGAAGGCATCACCGACCAGGGCACCCAACTGGCAGCCGGTGGCAACATCAACCAATCCGCTCGAACCCTGACCGAAATTGATGCCCGGAACTCCCAGTTTTCTACCAGCATGACGGCTTCCACCACCAACAAGTTTGCTGGGGGCGGCACGGTTGCGGGCGAAGCCAGCGCAACGGGTGGTGCGGGAGCGGCTGCGGGTGCTGGCCTTCGCGGCTCAATGAGCGGCAGCTTTGAAACCGCAAACCAGACCAGCACGAGTGCCGTGACAGGCCGATACACGGCGGGCGGTGATATCAATTCCACCACCACCGACAAAACCACCTTGATTGGCACGCAGTTCGCATCAGGCGGCAACATGCAGATCAATGCGGGTTCTCTGGACTTTAAAGCGGCGCAAGACACATCCAGCAGCGTATCCAACTCGTCTAGCGGTCGCATAGCGGCCAGGGTTGATGTATTGGGCAAAGTGGGCGGCGGTGTTGATGGCAGCCTGTCAACTGAAGGCAAAAACGAAAAAACCACAACCGCTTTAGCCGGTGGACTTAACGCTGGCGGCAACTTGAGCATCAACACAGGTGGCGACACCAGGCTGGAAGGAACGAACATTGAGTCAGGCGGGAGAACAGCGATTGCTGCAGGTGGCAACGTCGATTTGACCGCCGCTCGCGACACCAGGCAAAGCAGTGATTTCAAAGTAGCTGTAGGTGCGGGTGTTGATACCAGCAAGGCCGGCATGGGAGTGAGATTCAGCGGCGAAGTAGCTGTTGGTGTGAGCAATGCGAGCACAGCACAAGCCGGCAGCATCAGGGCTGGGGACGGCGGCATCAGCATCACGGCGGGTAAAGATGTGAAACTTGAGGGAACAGCACTACAGACGACGGGTAACACCGCTCTTGAAGCTGGCGGTAAAGTTGAGCTGAAAGCCGCTGAAAGTACCTTGGTGGCTACGTCGGCAGGTGTAAGTGTTGGTGTGGGTGCGAGTAGAGGAAAAAACGAAAGCAATCAGACGGAAGCCTCTGGGTCTGTCTCAGGATCCGCAAGGCTTGCCGTTGAGAACAAGGTGGAGTCGCAAGCGGTGTCAATCAACTCTGGCGGCGGCAACGTGACCATCCAGGGCGCGAATGTCGTTAATCAGCAGGCCGAGATCAAAACCACAGGCACCACAGAACTGACAGGCAATGTGACCAATCTGGCAGCCAATAATTCATCTGCGTCGGTTAACTTGAGCGCTGCTGCTGCAAAAGAAATCAAACCCAAAACTGAAGCGAAGCCCAAAGCCGAGCCGAAGCCCAAGGCAGAACCCAAAACCAGAACACAAGCTAAACCAGTGACCAAGCCACAGCGCCCGTCGCAGCCTGAACCAGCCAAAAAACCGGCTGGCGAAGCAGGCAAGGCAGTTAACAATTAACAGCTTGGCGCGACCATTCAAACTGTTGAAAAAAGGTCTTAAATTTCAAATCGGAGTACGCATGTTTACATACTTCAAACGACTGTTGATTACGGTGTGCCTGAGTATTTCTTGCGCTGCTATAGCCAACTCCATGACCAATGACGACGTTATCAAACTCGTCAAAGCCGGGCTGTCTGAAGCGGTGATTTTGCAAACCGTTGATGCCGCCGCTCCAGACAGCTTTGACACAACAACCAACGGTCTGATTGCGCTGAAGCAGGCGGGTGTGACGGATGCGGTA
>JANOWR010000176.1:0-8428 GCA_031417995.1 Polaromonas sp.
GACGACGTTATCAAACTCGTCAAAGCCGGGCTGTCTGAAGCGGTGATTTTGCAAACCGTTGATGCCGCCGCTCCAGACAGCTTTGACACAACAACCAACGGTCTGATTGCGCTGAAGCAGGCGGGTGTGACGGATGCGGTAGTTGGCCGCATGGTGGGTAAAAAGGCAGGCGCTACAGTTACAGTGACAGCACAAGGCGGCACCTGCAAGCTGGCCTCAGGCGATGAAAACCTGCTGGCCATCCGCGACGGGGCTCGCCAGATCAACATAGGCTACAGGGTGGCCGACATGGAAACTGACGTTAGCGCTGGCAGCACGCTGGCCAACGTGTTCTCGCTGGGCATCGTGTCTGAAAAGGGCAAATATTCGGCCGTGATTGCGGGAAGTACGTCAAACAACCGCATCAAAAGCCGTCAACCCGTTTTTCCTGACCTGGTCGCCCCCACGGGCCAGCAGGCCGACGACACGTTTTACCTGGTCAAGCTCAGCCCCAAGGGCAGCCGCCGTGCAGTCATCGTCGGTGAAGCCTCAGGCGGTCTGTTTGGCTACAAAGAAAAAATGCAGTTCGCGCCGGGGGCTGAGTTCAAGCTCACCCTTAAAAAGCTGCAAGACAGCTGCACCATCAAGGGCGACAAATACGTGGTGTACGAAGGCACACCCGCAACCGCCTTGCCCCCCGGCGAGTACGCCATCATGTATGGTGAGCAGTTTTATGACTTTGCGGTGGAGCCTTGAGGGCGCGGTTGTTTACGGCTGAATCTGCTCCACAAGATATTCGCGTGAATACCAGAAGGTGTCGGGCGAGGTCAGCGCAGCAAATGCGCCTTCCTTCGGGTCTTGGCGTGACCGGATGTCCCAACGCGCATCAATAATGCGGCATTGCGTGCAGGGCGTCTGGCCCTTGCGCCGCTGCACCAGTACAAATCGGCTGGTCTTGAGCAACGCGTCCACGTCTGCATAGTCCACCGGCTGGGGCGTGTCGTAGGCCTGCACTTTCGCGCCGGGCAAGATGAAGTGGTAGCGCTCAAACTGGCCATTGAAGTTGTTCGGCACACGCACCTGCTGGCTTTGAACCAGCGCCACCGCCTGTGAGCTGAACTGGCCAAGCGGGCCGTTGAACGGTGCTGTGACCCATGCCAGCGCCAGCAAAAAACCGAAACCACTTGCTGCGGTGATGGGTTTTGCCCAGGACTTTTTAACAATGCCGAGCGCACTGGCGGCAAACACCAACGTCAGCAGTGCCCAGAAGAAGGGCGAATAGATACCACGGTCGCCGACAGCCTGAACCGCACCCTTGCCTATCAGCGCCATGGCAAGGGCACCCAGCGCGCAAAACACCAGTGTCAGGCTGAACCAGATGCGTGCGATGCGATGCCAGTACAGCGCCACCAGTACCGCCACCGCAGGCATGGCGGGTATCAGGTAGCGTGCTGAGCGCTGGCTGGGCAGCATGAAAACGATGGCCAGTGCCAGTAACCACAACCACATGACTTTTTCAGCGTCACTTGCTACGCTCTTGGTTCGATAGCAACGCCAAGCCGTCCAGAATGTTCCAACGACCAGCGGTAACAACAAACCAGCGTTTATAAAATAACCGGTGAGGTTCACCAGAATGCCGCCTGATCCGCTGAAGGCCAGTCTGAGATAACTGTCAGATGACTTGAACTTGCCTGCGTTTTCACCCACCACAAACTCGCGCCACACCTCTCCGGGTAGCGGGTCTAACGCAAACCACAGGCCAAACACGGCCAATGCCAATGCGCAGATGCTCGTCACTTTGAAGCCGTCACGCAGCACGCCGGGTCTGAAAACTTGCCAGGGTGCTTTGCGCGCACCCAGCGTTTGGTAACACAGCGCCAACCCCAAGCCAACAGGTGCGACCATCGCAAATGATTTGTACAGGCAGCCGATACCGATGGCGACACCAGCAATAAACGGGAACTTCCAGCGTGATGCCAGCAGCCTGCTGGGCGACCAGGCAATGGCAAAGAACACACCGAACAGCCAAAAGGTTTCAGGTGCGCTTGTCAGGTAAGGGCGGCCGTAGCGGTAGGTGCTAAAGAATGAAAGGAAAGCAATGGCGGCAATAGCGCCAGCAACGATGGATTGATCTTTGCTTTGCCCTTGCGTGTTGGCAACAACCTTTCGCGCCAACAAACCCACCATCAGCGCCGTTGCCCACAAATACACCACACTCGGCAATCGCAAATTGAACAGCGACCACTGCTCACCCCAACCGCCCGCCACCATGGCCTGCCAGAACAGCAGCGGCGGCTTGGTGTTGCGCATGAAGTCGTAAGAGCTGACCAGCGGTAGCCAGCGGCCGCTCTCGGCTGTCAGGCGCGCAATGTGGGCATACACCAGCTCGTCACCATTACGGGGAACATGGTCGCCACCGAGCTGATACAAATAACCCAAAGCAATGACAACCGCCAGTATCACCCACGCAAGTGAACGGTAGCGCGAAGTCAAGGCGCGCCCTTGCCGCCGCTGCGGCGAAATGTCAGCCTGTCATTGGCCACAAAATTGAAAACGCTTGACAGCCCAATTGCGACCAGGTTGGCAAGGATGTAATGCAGATACAGCGACAGCGATTTGGTCATCAGCGACTGAATGGCAATCGACACGCCTGCCGCTGCAACATATTTGAAGAACAACACCACCACGGGAGGGCTGGCTTCGACCTGGCGGTCGCGCCAGGTCAGGCGGCGGTTGAAGTAAAAGTTGCTGATGGTGGCCAGTGTGATGGCAATCGCAATCGAGTAGTTGAGCCGCGCGTGGAAGTCTGCAATCTGCAAAAGCAAAAACTCCTGACAGGCGTAGAGCACCGCAATGTTGATGACCGTGCCACTGGCCCCCACCGCACCAAACTTGATAAAGCGCCAGCGCGCCATGGGCTGCAGGCGGGCGGGCAGGCGGCTGATCAGGCCTTCAACGATGCTGCGTATGTCGGCCATCAGATGGATGCGCGATCATGGGCCAAAAATTCACGGGCTTTTTCAAGCACGGCCTCTGGCGCGATGACCTTCAGGCACTGGTTGTCGCCGTCGCAAAAACTGCTCCTGTGGTTATAGGCCGTCAGGCAAGGCGAGCAGGGCCACTGGCTGTAAAACGAATGGCATTGGGGTGTGAGCGGCGCGTACAGCGCCGGGGTTTCTGGCCCGAACAGCATGACCGTCCAGATCGGCGTAAGCGCGGCAAACTGCCCCGGCCCGCCGTCATTGGTGACCAGCAATCGGGCCACATGAAACAGTGCGAGCAATTCTGCAATGGAGCGGGTGTAGCCCGTCAGGTCAATCACGGGACTGGTCTGGTTGATGCTTTTAACATTGGCCACCAGTTGCTGCGCCAGCGCCTGGTCATCCTTCAAGCCAATCACTGCCACCGCGCAACCGTCCTGCACCAGGCCATTGCACAGCGTTGTATAGGACGCAAGTGGCCAGGCACGTATCGGCAAAATGCCGCCACCGGGGTAGACCAATACCAGTGGTTTGCCTGCAATGGCAGGGAAGTCGGTGGTCAGCCGTTTCTTTATGTCATCAATCAAGTTCGCATCAAGCTGCACATGCGGCGGGGCCTGCGTTGGCAGCATGACCTGCAATTTTGAGGTGGGCACGGCACTTGAATCAATCGCCCGCGCCAGCGTCAAAAACTGTGCGCTGATGTGCTGGTACGGGTTATACGGCACGGGTTTGTTGATGTGCGAGCCGCGGTACAGGCCTTCCTGTGTGTGGCGATGAAAGCCTACTCTGATGCTGGCCCCACAAAAGTAAGACAGCAAACTGCTGATGCGCGAGAACAGCTCGCAGTCAATCGCGACGTTCACCTTCGCGCGGCGCAGTTGCATCACGCAGCGCCACAGGCTTGTTAGCAATCCCACCAGCGATTTGTCATCTACCGCATGCACATTTTCGGATTTGATGACCTGCATCAGGTCCAGAATCTCGCGGTTCTTGCCAAACAGCAGGGCGTGCAGTTCAGCATTCGGGTAGCGCGTTTTAAGCCGCGCAAACATGTCGTGCGCCAGCACCAGGCTACCCATTTCAGACAACAGAATAATCACAATCGCGCGGGGTGCGCTGTCTGTTTGTGTTTTGAAAGGGCGCGTGATGGTGTCCAGCACAGACACCGCAGCGCACAGCGGTATGCCAACCCAGCGGTCTATCCAGCGTTGCAGGTTGATGTTCATAAATTTGACATGGCTCTAGACACCGCGTGCCCTGTCGGCATGGAACTGCGCCACAAATTCAGCAAATCGCCCAGCGTCCAGTGCATCACGCACCTCCTGCATCAGGTTCAGGTAGTAGTGCAGGTTATGAATGCTGGCCAGCATGGGGCCCAGCATTTCGCCGCAGCGGTCAAGGTGATGCATGTACGCGCGACTAAAGTTCTTGCAGCTGTAGCAACTGCAGCTCATGTCAACTGGTGCATCTTCGGTTTTGTAACGCGCATTGCGTATTTTCAGGTCGCCAAAGCGGGTGAACATGTGGCCGTTGCGTGCGTTACGCGTGGGCATCACACAGTCGAACATGTCCACGCCAGCGGCAACGCCTTCCACCAGGTCTTCGGGTGTGCCCACACCCATCAGGTAGCGCGGCTTGTCTGTCGGCAAACGGTGCGGCGTGTGCGCCATGATGCGCTGCATTTCTTCCTTCGGCTCGCCCACGCTGACGCCGCCAATCGCATAGCCGGGCAGGTCAAGTTCTACCAGGGCATCGAGTGACTCCTGGCGCAAACTCTCAAACATGCCGCCCTGCACGATGCCAAACAGCGCGTTCGGGTTCTCGAGTTTTTCAAACTCGGTCATGCAGCGGCTGGCCCAGCGCTGGCTCAGTTCCATCGACGTGCGCGCCTCGGCTTCAGTGGTGATGTGGCCCGCAGTGTCGTACGGCGTGCATTCGTCAAACTGCATGACAATGTCGCTGTTGAGCACCGTCTGGATCTGCATCGAGATTTCAGGCGTCAAAAACAGCTTGTCACCATTGACGGGCGACGAAAACGCCACGCCTTCTTCCGTGATCTTGCGGCCCTTGCCGTCGGTGCCGCCCAACGACCAGACCTGAAAGCCGCCGCTGTCGGTCAATATCGGCTTGTTCCACGCTTCAAACTTGTGCAGCCCGCCAAATTGCTTGAGCACATCCAGCCCAGGCCGCATCCACAAATGAAAGGTGTTGCCCAAAATGATTTGTGCGCCCATCTCATGCAGTGACTGCGGCATCACGCCCTTGACGGTGCCATAGGTGCCAACAGGCATGAAGATGGGGGTTTGAACCACGCCGTGGTTCAGCGTCAGGGTGCCACGCCGGGCGTGGCTGGTGGGGTCAGTGGTGAGGACTTGAAAGGTGAGCATCGGGAGATAAGAGTTGAGCGATTTTAAGCGGCTTGGTTTGACGCTAAATTACGCTAAGCTTCACTCTTATCCCATATTGAACAGTTGACTTGCTCCATAGAAACTCTGCAACTAAAGATACCCACGCAAATTCAAGCCATTGTGTCAAGAAGAGGACAAGTTACTCTGCCCACTGAGGTGCGTGACGAGTTGGGTATTAAGGTCGGTTCATGCGTCCGTATCGAAGTGCGCGGCACTGAATTGGTCATTACCCCCGGGCTGCCGATGAGCGCTTATTGCGGAATCTTGAAAGGCTATGACTTGGGCGATATTGAGCCCGAGAAAGAACCTGATCGCACATTTGAATAAACAATCCTTATTTGCCACAACGGCTTGCCAGACGTTCGGTACTTTGCGAAAGCAGAAAAGTCTTGAGACTTGCTATTTAATTTATAGCCGCTTGCGCCCGTATTTATTGGGCTAAAACCCTAAACAATACCTGAAAACGCCTCTAAATGGCTGTTTTAAGTACCAGCAGCATCGAATCCCCATAGCTGAAAAACCGGTAACGCTGCGCAATCGCATGCTGGTACAGCGCCATGATGTGCCCGTAGCCCGCAAAGGCGCTGACCAGCATCATCAGCGTGCTTTTGGGCAAATGGAAGTTGGTCAGCAGCAGGTCGACCACTTCAAACCTGAAGCCCGGCGTGATGAAGATGTTGGTGTCGTTGCACGTCGCGCCAAACTTAGCGTTCGACTCCAGCGCGCGTACGGTTGTGGTGCCCACCGCCACTACGCGGCCGCCGCGTGCCTTGCAATCGGCTATCGCCTGCACGGTGGCGGTCGGCACTTCAAAGCGTTCGAAGTGCATCACGTGGTCGGCAATGTTTTCAGCCTTCACGGGCTGAAACGTTCCTGCGCCCACATGCAGCGTGACGCTGGCGCGCTGCACACCACTTGCCTCAAGCTGGGCCAGCACGGCTTCGTCAAAATGCAGCGCAGCAGTTGGCGCTGCCACGGCACCAGGGTGCTTGGCAAACACGGTCTGGTAACGCTGTTCGTCGTCTTGTGAGTCGGTATGCGTGATGTACGGCGGCAGCGGTACGTGGCCGTGCTGGGCCATCAGTGCATACGGGTCGCTGCTCAATTTGAATTTATACAGCGGCCCGTCAGCATTTGGCCAGCGGCCTAGCAGCGTCGCGGTAAAGCCGCCGTCCATCTGCATGATTGCACCGGGCAGGGGCTTTTTGCTGACCTTCATGTGGGCGGCGACTTCATGGCCCGAGCTGTCATCGGGTGAGAGCACGCGTTCAATCAGCAGTTCGAGCCTGCCTCCGCTGGCCTTCTGGCCGAATAGCCTGGCCTTGACGACTTTGGTGTCGTTAAACACCAGCAAGTCACCGGGCAAGAGCAAACCCGGCAGGTCGATAAATTGGCGGTCAACTACAGCCGCTGCACGGCCATCCAGCAGGCGCGAGCCGCTGCGGTGGGCGGGCGGGTGCTGGGCAATCAATTCTGGGGGGAGCGTGAAATCGAAATCACTCAGGGTAAATGCAGTCTTCATACGGGCACAATTGTCCCACCATGCCATCCCCTGTTAAGGACACCAAACCTGCGCCTGCCAAAACAGCTGCACAGAAAGCACTGGATAAACTCGGCCTGCGCCGCGACATTGACCTGGCGCTGCACCTGCCGCTGCGTTATGAGGACGAAACCCGCATCACCATGCTGGCCGACGCGCGTGACGGCGAGATAGTGCAAATCGAAGGCCAGGTGACCCACAGCGAAATTGCTTTTCGCCCACGCCGCCAATTGCGTGTGACGCTGGATGACGGCAGCGACACCTGCACGCTGCGGTTTTTAAACTTTTACCCGTCGCACCAGAAAACACTGAGTGTGGGTGCGCGAGTCAGGGCGCGCGGCGAGCTGCGCGGTGGCTTTGTCAGCCGCGAAATGGTGCACCCCAGCTTCAAATTGGCTGGCGGTGAGCTGCCCGGCGCGCTAACGCCGATTTACTCCACCGTGGCAGGCCTGCCGCAAGCGTACTTGCGCAAGGCGGTGTTGGGCGGTGTGGCCCGGGCCGACCTGAGCGAAACCATTCCCGCTGCTCACCTGAGAAAAAACCTGCCGCAGCCTATGTGGAGTCTGCGCGAGGCGTTGCAGTTTTTGCACAACCCGACGCCCGATGTCGCCCTGGCCACTTTTGAAGACCACAGCCACCCGGCGTGGCAACGACTGAAAGCCGAAGAGCTTTTGGCCCAGCAACTGTCGCAGCTGGAGGCCCGCCGCGTGCGCGCGGCCATGCGCGCGCCGCCCTTGCGCGGCAGTTCGCTGCAAAACACCCAGTGCACCTTGCACGACCAGTTACTGGAGCGCTTGCCGTTCCGGCTGACAGCAGCCCAGCAGCGCGTGGGTGCAGAAATTGCCGCTGACCTGCAAAAAAATGTACCCATGCACCGCCTGCTGCAAGGCGATGTTGGCTCTGGCAAAACGGTGGTGGCTGCACTGGCCGCCGCGCGCTGCATGGATGCAGGCTGGCAATGCGCGTTGATGGCACCCACCGAGATTCTGGCCGAGCAGCATTTCAGAAAGCTCATCACCTGGCTGGAACCGCTGGGCATCAAAACAGCGTGGCTCACCGGCAGCCAAAAAGCCAAAGAACGCCGCGAAGCACTCGCCACGATTGCGAGTGGTGAGGCAGGTTTGGTCGTCGGCACGCATGCGGTGATTCAGGACAAGGTGGTGTTTAAAAACCTGGCGCTGGCCATCATTGACGAGCAGCACCGCTTTGGCGTGGCACAGCGGCTGGCGCTCAGATCCAAGATGACTGACGATGAAAACCTTGGATTGCCTGGCGGCAAGGAGCCCCACCTGCTCATGATGACAGCGACACCCATCCCGCGCACGCTGGCCATGAGCTACTACGCTGACCTGGATGTCTCCACCATCGACGAACTGCCGCCCGGCCGCACCGCCATCGTGACCAAGGTCGTCAATGACAGCAGGCGCGACGAAGTGATTGAGCGCATTCGCAGCCAGATTGCCGAAGGCCGCCAGGTGTACTGGGTATGTCCGCTGATTGAAGAAAGCGAAATGCTC
>JANOWR010000177.1:0-88949 GCA_031417995.1 Polaromonas sp.
AAAAAATGCAGTTCGCGCCGGGGGCTGAGTTCAAGCTCACCCTTAAAAAGCTGCAAGACAGCTGCACCATCAAGGGCGACAAATACGTGGTGTAGGAAGGCACACCCGCAACCGCCTTGCCCCCCGGCGAGTACGCCATCATGTATGGTGAGCATTTTTATGACTTTGCGGTCGAGCCTTAAAGCACTTCACGGCGTTGGCTGCAGCCGTATCAGCTTGCCGTTGCTGCTGTCAGTCAATAGATACAACAATCCGTCCGGGCTCTGGCGTACATCTCGTATGCGCTCGCCGACTTCCGTGATCAATTTGCTTTCACGAAACACTTTGCCGCTGTAAGGTGCGGTCAGCTCAATGCGGTTCAGGTAAGCAAACTTGAGCGAGCCAACAAACAGATTGCCTTGCCAAGCCTTGCCATAGCGTTCGCTGGTCAAAAAAGCCATGCCAGATGGCGCGATGGATGGCGTCCATTGATGCAGCGGTTGCTCCATGCCGGGCTTGGCAGTCAGACCTTCCCCGATCTTGCCGCCCCCATAGTTTTCGCCGTAGGTGATCACCGGCCAGCCGTAATTGGCACCTGCTTTGGGCAGATTGATTTCGTCACCACCTTGCGGGCCGTGCTCGTGCAACCAGAAGGTGCCGTCTGGCGCAAGAGTCGCGCCTTGGGGGTTGCGGTGGCCGTAGCTCCATATTTCAGGCAAAGCCCCGGCACGGTTGAAGCTGGCAGAGGTAAAGGGGTTGTCAGCCGGCACGCTGCCGTCCTTGTTGATGCGAATGATCTTGCCATGATGGTTGTTCAGGGTTTGGGCATCAGGCGCGCGGGAATAACGCTCACCCACCGCCAAAAACAGTTTTCCATCGGGTTTGCCATTCAGGCCGGGCGTGCGGCTTTCCACAATCCGGCAACCGAAATGCAGGCTGCTGGCAAATTTGGGCTTTTGGCTGAAGATGACTTTGACATTGCCAAGGCGGGTCAGGTCAGCACTCAAGGTGGCGCGCGCCAAGGCTGTGCTGTTGCCGTTGTTTGTATTTGACGGCTCTGAAAAGCAGAAGTACAGCGTTCGGTTGCTGGCAAAGTCAGCGTCCATCACGAGGTCTAGCAAGCCGCCCTGCCCGCCTGCGGCCACATCGGGCACGCCTTCCACGGGCTTGCCGATACGCCCATCCGGTTCTATCACCCGCAACTGGCCTGTACGTTCCGTCACCAAAAACCGCCCTTCTGGCAAAAAGGCCACCGCCCAAGGGTTTTGCAAGCCACTGGCCACCGTTTCTGGCCGCACACTTTGGGCAAGTGCAGCTTGTAGCAGACCTGAAATTGCTATCAATAAAATAGCTGCTCGAGCATGTATCCATTGGGCTGTAGACCTATTTGATAGGTAAAAACAGGATTTTTGGGGCATTTTGGCTCTCAAAGTGCTTGAAACATGCGTTTGACTATCCCACAACAGGAAGGTTTTTGCCTGCAATTTCCTGATAAGCGTCGCATATTTTGTTACAAATCAATGATTTATCGTCGTTATCAAGAATCAGCTTGAGGTTGACTTTCATACTGTGTTTCAAGTATCCTGCGGGTCATGCGCTTAAAACCCACTTTGACAGCCCTCGCAACAGCTTTGCTTTTAACGGCAAATGCCCATGCAGCGCCCGGCCAAAATGGGGACGATCTCGACAAATTGCTGGCTGAAAAAGGCTTGCTCAGCCAGTTTGACCAGGTTCGCCAGTCTGTCAGCAACAAAGCGTCTGAGCTTGTGGTCAACGCCATGGGGTTTATGGGCGTGCCTTACAAGCGCGGTGGCAACACGGTTGAAACAGGCTTTGACTGCAGCGGCTTTGTACGTTCTATTTATGAGCAAAGTATTGGTCTGATTTTGCCGCGCCGGGCTGAGCAGCAAGCTGCCGCCACGCAAAACATCGACAAATCAGAACTCAAACCCGGCGATCTGGTGTTTTTCAACACCATGCGCCGTGCCTTCAGCCACGTGGGCATTTATGTGGGCGAAGGCCGATTCATCCATTCACCCAAGCCTGGCGCTGAAGTGCGGGTAGAAAACATGTCCGTGGACTACTGGGCCCGCCGCTTTGACGGCGCACGGCGCGTGCAAAGCTCTGCAGCGCCAGCCACCGACTAAAGGATACGCTGGTCAGTCGGCTTTCACGCCAGCGTCCTTGATGACCTTGGCCCATTTGGTGGTCTCAGCCGCTATAAACCCGTCAAACTCTTCTGGGCTGCTGCCTGCGGCAAATGTGCCCATCGCGTCAAGCCGGGCGCGGGTTTCATCGCTTTTGATGATACGGCCCACTTCATCAGACATGCGCTTGACGATATCTTTCGGTGTTGCCGCTGGAGCGAGCATACCGGCCCAGGTGCTGCCGGTAAAGCCCGCAAAACCCTGCTCGATAAACGTCGGCACGTCGGGCACGGCAGGCAGGCGGCGATCGCTTGACACACCAATCAGGCGCACCCTGCCCGCTTTTCCTTGACTGATCAGGCCAGTAGCAGCGTCAAAAAACAGCTGGATCTGCCCGCCCATCAGGTCGGTCAACGCTGGCACAGCACCCCGGTACGGAATATGCACCATGTAGGTTTTGGTCAGCGACTTGAGCAGCTCGCTCGACAGGTGCGCGGCCGAGCCATTGCCCGATGAGCCAAAACTGACCTTGCCGGGGTTGGCGCGTGCGTACGCAATCAGTTCTTTGGCGTTTTTAAACGGTGCATCGTTATTGATAGCAGCTAATAAAGGCGATATGCCGAGCAGCGACACACCCGTCAGGTCTTTGCGCGGGTCATACGGCAGCTTGGGGTACAGCGTGGTGTTGGCGGCATAGGCGGCAATCACCACCGCAAAGGTGCTGCCGTCAGCTGGCGCTTTGGCCAGCATATCGACCCCGATGATGCTGTTGGCACCCGGCTTGTTGTCGACCGTCACCGTTTGCTGCAAACGGTTTTGCAGACCGACTTGTACGATGCGCGCCATCTGGTCGGTAAAGCCGCCGGGCGTGTAGGGCACGATGATGCGGATGGGTTTGTTGGGCCAGGTGTTTTGTGCAAATAGGGGTGCGCATACGGCACTGGCTGCGGCAGTGACGGCGAGATTAAATCGGCGGCGGGTAACAGCTGAGGAAGGTGGGGGCATTGACATGTCATCTCCGGTAGATAAAGTCCATTCTCAGGTAAACACGGACAGTGGCCTATCGGGTTTGCACCTGAAGACAGTTTCTGGAATAGTATTCATACTTATTTTTTTATAACAAGCTGGAGATGTGTATGGCCAAATGAAACGTCAACGGGAAAGTCAGAGACTTTGCAGCAGAGGAAGACACCCCGCTGCTGTGGGTCATTCGGGAGCAGCTGGGGCTGACCGGCACCAAATACGGCTGCGGTGTGGCCCAGTGCGGTGCCTGCACTGTGCACATTGACGGCGTACCCGCACGCAGTTGCGTGCGGCCCATATCAAGTGTTGATGTCAAGGAAAAAATCGTCACGATCGAGGGCCTGTCACCGAACGGCTCGCACCCGTTGCAAAAAGCCTGGGCCGCACTCGACGTGTCGCAATGTGGCTACTGCTAGAGCGGCATGCTGATGGCGGCAGCCGCCTTGATCAAAGCCAAGACGAACCCAACCGACAAAGACATCGACGAGGCCATGACCAACATCTGCCGCTGCGGCACCTACAACCGGGTACGTGCAGGTATCAAGGCCGTGGCACAGGGCAGTACCAAAAGCGCCGCATTGGCGATTGTTCACTCAGATGGGAGCACGACATGAACACACATACGATTGCACTCACAGCAGCAGGCAATCTCTAGCGTCGCGGCTTTTTGGAGGCTACTGCATCAACCGGCCTCGTCGTTGCGTTTCATATCCCGCTGGCTGGCAACGCCCTGGCGCAAGATGCCAGACCCGCTGAGGTCAATGCATGGGTGGTTGTCAAGCCAGACGACAGCATCATCATTCGTATTGCCCGGTCTGAAATGGGCCAGGGCACGCTGACTGGCCTGTCGCAGCTGGTGGCTGAAGAACTTGACGCGAACTGGGCCAAGGTCAGCACTGAATACCCCACCCCAGGCCAAAACCTGGCACGCGCTAGAGTCTGGGGCAACTTTGGTACCGGTGGCAGCCAGGGCATACGCCAGTCGCAAGACTATGTACGCAAAGGTGGTGCAGCCGCCAAAGTCACGCCGCCGACCGCCATCACGTTGAAAGACCCGAAGGACTGGAAGCTGGCTGGCAAACGCCTGGCGCGGCTGGACACGGTAGACAAAACCACGGGCAAACAGATTTACGCCAGCGACCTGGTCATGCCAGGCATGCTGAACGCGGCCATCAAGGATTGCCCGGTGTTTGGCGGCAAGCTGAAAAGCTTTGATGCAGCAGCGATTGAAAAACGTCCAGGCGTCAAGAAAGTCGTACGCGTTGGCGACAGCGCCGTGGCCGTGGTGGCCGACACCTGGTGGCGTGCCAAAACCGCACTGGATGCACTGCCCATCGTGTGGGACAACGGCCCGAATGAACAAGTCAGCAGTGCCAGCATTGCCGCCATTTTGAAAGCCGGCCTGGACGCACCACAAGCCATCATGGGCAATGAAAACGGCGACGCCAAGGCCGCCATTGCTACGAGTGCTCGCAAAATTGAAGCGGTGTATTCGTACCCGTTTCAAAACCACGCCACCATGGAGACCATGAACGCCACGGCAAAGTGGACACCCACGCGCTGCGAGGTGTGGTGCCCCACGCAAAACGGCGAGGCTGCACTGGCCGCATGCGCTGAAGCCGCAGGGCTGACACCAGCGCAGTGCGATGTCTACAAGCTGCATTTGGGCGGCGGCTTTGGCAGGCGCGGCCAGACCGACTATGTGCGGCAGGCTGTGGCAATCGCCAAGGAAATGCCAGGCACGCCCATCAAGATGATCTGGTCGCGTGAAGAGGACATGCTGCACGGCAAATACCACCCGATCACCCAGTGCAAAATGACAGCCGGGCTGGACGCACAGGGCAACATCACGGCGCTGCACATGCGTATTTCAGGTCAGTCAATTTTGGCTGGCGTGGCACCGCAAAACATCGTCAACGGCAAAGACCCGGTGGTGTTTCAGGGCCTGAACCCACCTGGCCCCGAGGCATCGATTGGCTACACCTTTCCCAACCTGCTGATCGATCACGCGATGCGCAACCCGCACGTGCCGCCAGGTTTTTGGCGCGGCGTCAATTTGAATCAGAACACGATTTACCTCGAATCCTTCATTGACGAAATTGCTCTGGCTACGCAGCAAGACCCACTGGCGTTGCGCCGCAAGCTGATGGCGAACCACCCCAAACATCTGGCCGTGCTGAATGCCGCTGCCGAGCGCGGCGGCTGGGGCAAACCAGCACCGGACGTGAACGGGCAAAAAGTCTTCAAAGGGCTGGCGCAAACCATGGACTTTGGCAGCTATGTGGCGGCCTGCGCCGAGGTGTCGGTCAGTGATGCGGGTGAGGTCAAAGTCCACCGCATCGTGGCGGCCACCGATTGTGGCTACGCAGTCAATCCGCAGCAGATTGAAGCGCAGGTTGAAGGCTCGTTTGCCTACGGCTTGAGCGCTGCGCTGTACGGCGAATGCACCGTCAAGGACGGCCGCATCGAACAGGAAAACTTCAACACCTACCCGGTGCTCAAGCTGGCTGACATGCCCAAGGTGGAGACAGTGATCGTGGCGTCGGGCGGTTTTTGGGGTGGTGTGGGTGAGCCAACAATTGCGGTGGCCGCGCCTGCGGTGCTCAATGCGATTTTCGCTGCAACGGGCAAGCGTATTCGTGACCTGCCTTTGAAGAACCAAAGCTTGAAGCGGGCTTAAAAATGAAGGTAGCGATGTGGGAAGGCTTGGCATTGTTGATGCTGTGCCTGCCCGCATTCGCTACAGCCCAAACCAGCCAATACGAAGTGGTGGGTGATGCCATACCCACCTCGCTCACGGGCACGGCTGGCGATGCCACCAAAGGACGCAGCATCGTTGCCAACCGTCAGGTTGGTTTGTGCCTGCTTTGCCATAGCGGCCCGCTGCCCGAAGAACGCTTTCAGGGCAATCTGGCACCCAGCCTGGCGGGTGCTGGCAGCCGCTGGTCTGAAGGCCAGTTGCGGCTGCGGCTGACAGACAGCAGGCGTCTAAACCCTGAGTCCATCATGCCGGCCTACTACCGGACTGAGGGCTTGACGCAAGTTGCTAAAAACCTGCAAAGCCAGCCGTTGTTGGCGGCGCAGCAGATTGAAGATGTGCTGGCTTATTTGATGACCTTGAAACAGTGACAACGAAGCCATGACGACCCAGTTAACCATTACCCGCAGGCAAGTTGTATTGACCAGTGCAGGCCTGGCCACATCAATATTAATGCGCCCTGCCCTGGCTCAAACCGATGAGCTGGCGGCAGCGTTGTCAAGCTACGCGGCAGGCCAAAAAATCACGCCCGGCAAAGTCAAGCTTGACATTGCCGAACTGGTCGACAACGGCAACGTGGTGCCGATTACCGTGTCGGTTGACAGCCCGATGACGGCGGCTAACCATGTCAAAGCGATTGCCGTTTTCAATGAGAAAAACCCGCAACGCGAGGTGGTGAAGTGTGATTTGGGCCCGCGTTACGGCAAGGCCGAGGTCAGCACCCGTATCCGCGTGGCAACCACCCAAAAGCTGGTGGCCGTGGCGCAGATGAATGACGGAACGTTTTGGTCGCACACTGTTGAAGTCATCGTCACGATTGCTGCCTGCATCGAGGGAGAAGCCTGATGGCCCGCACACTCATCAACGCCCCCAAAACCGCCCGGCGCGGCGAGGTGATAGAAATACGCGCCACCATTGGCCACCCGATGGAAACCGGCTTTCGGCCTGACGAAAACGGCAAAATCCTGCCGCGCAACATCATCAAAAAGTTCAGTTGCCGCTACAACGGCGACGTGGTGTTCAGCGCTGAAATGTACTCTGCCGTGTCGGCCAATCCATATCTGGCGTTTCACACCGTAGCTACCGAAAGTGGCACGCTGGCACTGACCTGGGAAGGCGACAACGGCTTTAGCCAGACGGAAACCCTGGCGCTGACAGTTGCCTGATGCGCTTACTTGCATTTGCTCTTATTTTCATAGCTGCTTGCGCCCATTCCCAAAGCGCTACAACATTGGACAAGCGCCGCTCAGGCGCAGATTTCATGGCTGCATCAACCCAGGCCATGCAAAAAGACGATACCTTAAACCCCGGCATGCTGTGGGTCAAAGATGGCGAGGCGCTGTGGAACAGCTCAAACAGCGGCAACTCGAAAAGCTGCGCCAGTTGTCACACACAAATCAGCATGAAAGGCGTTGCCAGCCGCTACCCGGCATTTGACGACCTACTCAAGCGCCCCATCACCCTGAGCCAGCGCATCAACCAGTGCAGGCAAAAACACCAGCAGGCCGAGCCGCTGCGGTTTGAAAGCCAGGACTTGCTGAGCCTGGAAAGCTACGTTGCCCATCAGTCACGCGGCATGCCTGTTGCGCCGCCTGACGACCAGCGCCTGGCTACCCACCGCCAGCAAGGCCAGCAGCGCTACACGCAGCGCATCGGCCAGCTCAACCTGTCTTGCGCCCAATGTCATGACGACAATGCAGGCGGCAAGCTGGGCAGCAGCCAGATTCCACAAGCGCACCCCACAGGCTATCCCGTGTACCGGCTGGAATGGCAAACCCTGGGCTCCTTGCAACGCCGCCTGCGCAATTGCATGAGCGGCGTACGCGCCGAACCGTTTGCCTACGGTGCGCCCGAGTTGATGGAGTTAGAGCTGTACTTGGCGCAGCGCGCCAAAGGCATGTTGGTTGAAGCGCCCGGTGTTCGGCCTTAAAAGTTGGTATTTCAGGCGCTACGATATCAGGAGCTGCTTGCGCGCGTATTCATTGGCTTAGAAGCCTGTTTAGTACCTAAAAACCGCAATTTTTAGCGTTTTTAGAACCCTGCATAGCTTGATACACCCGTATTTGGCTTACCTGGACGGCCAGCCAGCCGGATAAGTTGCAGTACAGCTACCGGGTGACGTCGAAAGCTTTTCGCAACCCGTTCTCCCGTTGTCGCGCATGCCTTCGAACAGCTTTTTATTGGTTTCATAGTCAGCCGGGCTCAGGCAGCTACGGTATGTTTCCAATATTCCTAATCCGCGGGTGCCGTAAAACAGGGCGTACTGGTTTTGGGCGCGCGCGCCACTGCCTGTTGACGATGTAGGTGGCGAATTTGGGAATTGCTTATCAAAGCTACGCAAATCATTTTCGAATCGGCGGAACGATTCCTGGGGTGTTGATGCGCAAGATGTATTGCCGTTGCTCGATACTATGTTTGCTGGCGCTACGGCCGAGGCAGCTTGCACGCCGCCTGCCCTACGCTTCATTTCGCACTCGTACAGATCCAACTGAATACGATCAAGCAATTCATAATGCGGAACAGGATACTTGGGATTAGCTTGACGAGCTCTAATCTTGTTTATTAGATCTGGCAACTCATCAGTTGGAATCCTTTTGACGCTGTCGCTCATTACTTTAGGTATTTGATCTGTTGGTAAAGTCTGAATAGCGCGTTGACGAGAGAAGTCCAGCAGCAGTGGAATATACCGTTGAACCAAGCCCTCATTCACTGTACAAGCTGGGCCGCTGCCAACTCCCGGCGCGTTTGTCGCAAGCGCAGTAGGGCCTGAAGGCAAAGTCCTGTTCGTACCCGTCGCTGCCGCATTAGCACCCCCCGCCATTTGCTGCGCAGCAGTAGCAGCCATCGGATGATTGGGAAACCGCGAAATCAAAGCCAGGCGGGCTTCGCGCGCCTTGGCTGCATCACCCGACGCCGCGAATTGCTCGGCCAAGGCAAACAATTGGCCAGCGTTGCTGTTGGCCAGTGTGCTTTTGTATTGGGCTTCCTGGGCAGCTTTGGCGGCTTCCTGTTTGGCTTGGGCCATTCTTTCCTGCGCCTCTTGGGCCGCTTTTGCGATTTCCTGCTCGCGACGTTGGCGCTCTACAAGCTCGCGCGCTGCGGCGGCCGCAACGGCCTGAGCCTTAACCTTGTCAACGCTCTCGATGACCCGGGTCCCGGTCGGGTCGTACAGATTGCCAGCCGACAGCTCGAAATTTGCATAAGTACCTTCAGACGCGAGCGTGCCATCGGCGCGCAATTGCTTGCCTTCCACCAGGCCTGTGCCCACCGGATCAAAGCGGCCCTCAAAACGTCGTCCATCTGGAAATGTGCGGGTGCCCGAAAGGGGAGCGGGATTGCCACGCAACACGCCCTGCCCAACAAACACGCTGGTGCCTCTGATAAACCGCAGAACAGCGCTTCCGGAGGTCGCGCCGGCCGGAAGGACCAACGAAGAGCGCGCGCCCCCCAGCTGCGGGACGACCACGTCGATCGCCAGGGCCGGCGCATCGTTGATATGGTAGGCACGCCGCATTTGCCCGCTGGAATAAAACGTCATGGCCGGCCCCTGGATCACATCGCCAGAAGCCGCGCTGGCCGTGCCACCCTCTGCCTTCAATGCGTCAGAAGTTTCAAAAAGATACACCACTATTTTTCCGCTCGAACCTGAACCGGGGCGCGTGAACTGCCGGACAGGTGCCGCATTCAAGGGGAGCAACTGGTCTATGCGGTCCAGCAGACTTTTGGAAACCTCCTCAAAGTCAGCCGGCAGAAACATTGACGCCACGTTGGCACGCCACAGCGCACCGGGCGTGATCTGACGTTTGCTGAACATTCCAGCAAATCCTGACGGTGCGGGCGACATGGATGCATCAAGCGTTTCCAACAGTTTTTGCACACGGGGGCAGGCGTCGTAACTTGATACAACGACAGAGCAGGCTTCGTGGCCATTGCACAGCTCAACCATCGTCGACAGTGGCGGCTGTTTGAATCCTGGGCAATTGGCTACAACCCATGAATCGACCTGAGCCAATGCTGGAGAGACCAGCGTGCTCAAAACAAGGGCGAAAGCGACTTGCCAACTGCTCAAGCGTCCAACGAGGCGGTTCATTGATTGACTCGTCAATGTAAACATTAGCGTCCGACGATAAAATTTGATTTGCATCTTGGCCTCCCAGCCAGAAGATAGTTAAACCTAAAACATTATTCATTAAAAGCCAAACTTGGAAAAGCAGGTTTTGCATGATTCGACGGGTTAGAACGATGCAAACTGTCGACACCGACAGCAGAGTTCCTGACTTTACGGGTACCCTACTGGTCGAACTGGAACTGCATCTGGCTGTGCGCGCCAAAGGCATGCTGGTTGAAACGCCGGGTGTCAGACTCTAGAGCCTGGGCACAATGAACGACACCCTGCAACGCAAGTGAAAGTAGTCCATGGGTAGTCGCTATAAATTAAATAGCTGCTTGCGCCCGAATTAATTAAACGCTGGGTCATGCGCAAGCGGTGATTTTGCGTGGGCAAGGCGCGGTGATTGTTGGGTGCAGCATCGAAGAGGCATTTGTCGCTTCAGTGATGTTCGAAGACAATGCGCTCAGGCAGTTTCGCGCGTGCCAAATCGGTACACCGCAGGCGCTGACAGGTGATGAACTGGCCGACGCAAAGCGCCAGATCTGGCACCCCAAAGTCGTCGCCAAAATGTGGACCTTCTACAACATGAAAGCCAAAGACCTGGGCGTGATCTGACACCAACCAAGGTGTGCAAACGGAGACAAGCATGACAGCAAAAACAATCATCATCAACCGCATCGGTCTTTTCTTGAGTGCCGTGAGTGCCGCATTATTGGCGCTAGCTTCAAACAGCGTGCTGGCGCAGGCCTACCCTGCCCGGCCGATACGAATATTGGTGCATGTCCCACCCGGAAGCGCGCCAGACATCACCGCTCGCGTCGTTGGCGAAAAGCTTGCTGAATCCATGGGGCAAGCGGTGGTGATTGACAACCACCCTGGCGCAGGCGGCAACATTGCCAGCGACATCGTCGCCAAGGCGGCACCGGACGGTTACACCCTGCTGCTGTGCGTGGACAGCCAGCTCGTCATCAACCCGCACGTCTACAACAAAATGCCGTTTGACCCACTGAAGGACCTGATCCCCGTCGCCACGCTGGCGTCGAACGAGGTCTTTTTGCTGGCCAATCCGGACGCACCGTTCAAGACCTTCAAGGAATTCATTGACCACGCCAAAAAAGCCAACCCGCCACTGAACTATGCATCAGGCGGTAACGGCAGTCAGCACCAGTTGACGATGGAAATGCTCAAGGCCAGAGCCGGCATGAAGTTGGTTCATATCCCGTACAAAGGCGCTGGCCCGGCCACGCTGGCGACGATTTCCGGTGAGGTGCCGATTGAGTTTGCCGGATCGTCTGCCAGCCCGCAGGTCAAAGCTGGCAAATTGCGCGCCCTTGCGGTGGCGGGCAAAAGGCGCAGCCCCGCGCTGCCTGACGTGCCCACCATTGCCGAGTTTTACCCGGGCTTTAACAACAGCATCTGGCTGGGCCTGTGCGCGCCCAAGGGCACACCGCAACCCGTGCTGGGCAAACTGCGCACCGAGATCAACAAGGCCCTTGCCTCTAACGAAGTCAAGGAAAAATTCACCCGTGGCGGCGCATTGGAGCCGATGATCACCACGCCTGAGGAGTTCACCGCCATGATCAAGGCCGACTATGAAAAATACGGCAAGGTCGTGAAAGACATCGGGGTAAAACTGGATTAATCGAAACGCGCCACGGCATTTTTACCACAAAAAACAGCTACAAATTTAATAGCTGCTTGCGCCCGATTCTATTGGGCTACAAGCCAATTTGGCAGTAAAAAATGGCTGTTTTAAGCGATTTTTATGGTTTGGAGGCATCAAAACGCCTTGTGGAGGACGCAACACCACGCTTGAGCACCAAGCGCGGGCGCGCGACGGCTTTGGGCAGGCAGCATGAGCTTACGCGTTGGCAATGGTCAAGCCTTCGTGCGCGATGACAATGGTCTCGACAGCCACTTCATTGCGCTGGGCCTTGAGATCGGTTCCACTGATCTTTTTGGGAAAGGCATTGGTCAGAGTCCACACCATGACGGGTGCACCGGCCTCGTCAAGCAAGCTGATGGTCACCGTCTTGCGTTTGATGGTGTTCATCTTGATCTTGCTGTACCAGTCCCAAAACTTGTCGTAGTCCTTGAAGATGCCCTTTTTCAGGGTCACGTCGCTGAACTTCGTCAGCCCGGGCATCTTGATGGTGCTGAACTGCGGGCTGTCGCCATGCCGGTATTCAATGGCCTCGGCCACAACGTCAAGGCCATGGACCTCCTGGAAGCGCATGATTATGCTGCCCCATTTCACTTCAAAACCGAACTTGGGCAAGGGCCGGCTCGACGCGCGCCACGCCAGGGTGCTGGTGTCCCACGTCACATCAAAGTGGAACTTGGGCAAATGCCACACGGCGGTGGACTGGGCGGAACTGTCGTCTGCTGCCATCGAAGTTCTCCGTGGTCGTCGTTAAGGGAAGCGAAAGAATGGCGGCTGGAGATCAGGACTTCTGCATCTGCTGCTGGAGGGCGATCTCGATGAATGACGGACAGGAAATTCAACCGCATGCGGGCAAGTATGGCACGGGTATTGGGTTCCTAACCTCTATGAATGATGCAACTGCGGCTCGGGTCTGATCACGACCTGCGCACAGGAGTTGGAGTGATTGACCCATCGGCATGTGATTCCCTCACCCCATCTCGGACGCTATGATGAAAGCTTGGAACACTAAAAACTGTAGACATGCCCAACCTGGCTGAACAAATTCGCGAAGCTCTGTCCATGTTCGCGCGTCTTGGCATTGAGCCAGCATTGATTGGCGGCTTTGCTGTGGTTGCGCACCAGGTGGTGCGCGCCACTGTGTCGAAGGGTTGATAGGCTTTAAATTGCAAGGCTACGTCAACGATGCAACGCGCCTGCGCGACCTGGACGACATTCGTGCGCTTGTAAAAGTACACCGCGCATCGCTAGACCTGGCTCAATTGCGCGAGTACTTTGCATTGTTCAATCAACTGGAACTGCTCAATGACCTCATTGCATAACCTGTCGCGCGTTTCGCTGACTAAAAGCCAAGGTGCGCCAAGCAGTTCAAGCACTTCAGCGGATTCGCGCGGGGTGCTGGTGCGCGAAGCAGGTGTGCCATTCCGTCCGCCCTCGGGCAACATCGACCCCTTCGCCGAATGGTTAAGCCTGATGGAAGTCGTGCAAATGCTGTGCCCCGCCTGGCCTGTGCGTGACAAACCGCTGGTGGGTAAAGAATGGCGATTGTGATTGCGGCTTTGGCCTGGTCACGACCTGCGCACAGGCGGCAAATCCGTGCAACTGCCGTGCGCCACCTCAGCAGCCATTCCGATTGATTCGCCCAGCGTGGGGTGCGGGTGAATCGTCTTGCCGATATCGTTTGCATCTGCACCCATTTCAATGGCCAGTGCAATCTCGCCAATCATGTCGCTGGCGTGCGTGCCGACCATGCCGCCGCCCAGGCCTTTTTTGACCTTGATGCCTTTTGCTTTGGCCTGGTCTTCTGTGTGGCCGACCCATGCGACTTCGGGCTCGGTGTGAGCAACGCCTCGGATCACTCTGGCGTTGAAGGAATCGGATGCCATACCGACCGCTGCTCCAGTAAACTAAGAACAGCAAGAACTTTGGGTTCCCAATGACACTACAACAAGACATACGCTTTTGCACCAGCGCAGACGGTGTAAAAATCGCGACCACATCCACTGGCTCCGGCGCGCCGATTGTGCGGGCTGGAACCTGGCTTAGCCACCTGGAGTGCGATGCCCGTCATGAAGAGCCTCAGGCATACATACGAGCGCTCAGCCGTGGATTTTCTTATGTGCGCTATGACTCACGCGGTTGTGGCCTGTCGGACCGCAAGGTGCCGTCGCTGTCTTTTGAAGACGGGGTCAATGACCTGGAGGCCGTCGTTGCGTCCAGAGGCTTGAAAAAATTTGCCTTGCTGGGTATTTCAATGGGTGCAGCAACCTCTATAGCCTACGCCGTACGCCACCCGGACCAGGTGTCTCACCTGATTCTGTTCAGCGGATTTGCAACCTCTGTTTTCAGCACGCCAAACGCCAGCCAACAAGCCATTGATCAGGCTGAGCTGGTGATCAAAAGTGCGGAAGTCGGCTGGAACAGCCCCAAGTCCATCTTTCGCAAACTGTTTGTAGCCCAGTTACTCGGAAACGCCACCCCTGAGCAACAGCAAGAACTTGAAGAACGCATGCAGTTGTCCATGACGCCCGAGATGGCCGTGGCCTACCTGCGAAACAATTTCGCCATCAACGTGAAGGATCTTTGCGCGCAGGTAAAGGTGCCCACCCTGGTTTTTCATTGCCGCAAGGATGAAATGATCGGTTTCGAGCAAGGTCGCAAAATGGCGTCGCTGATCCCCGGTGCCCGCTTTGTGGCGCTGGAAGCTCAGGGTCACATCCTTTTGTCCACCGAACCAGCCATGCAGGTTTTTGAGGCTGAACTGAATGCATTTTTGGGTAAAACTGGCCCGTCACCCCATCTCACTCTGAGACAAACAGAAGTCTTGCAGGCTGTGGCGCACGGGCGTACAGACAAGGAAGTGGCCAAAACCCTCAATCTGAGCCCTCGCACGGTTGAGATGCATATGTCTGGCGCCATGAAAGCACTGAGCTGCTCGACACGGGCTGAAGCTGTGCATCGTGCAGGTGCCCTGGGCTTACTCCCTGTTTGACAGGGTTCATGCAGCCGACTACGGCAGGCACTACGGTAGTCAAAGTGCGTTTTACCGTAGTTCGCACACTAGCCTCGCCGCGCACTGAAAACCATACTTTCTCCACCAGCAACACCACCGGAGAAAGCCATGAACCTCGCCCTACCCAACGCCATTTACCATAACCACACTATCGGCAGATGGTTACGCTCCAAAGCCTCCTCCAGCATTCGTCAACCCGGGCAGGTCACCAGCACGCGCCCCAGTGTTCAGACGATCGCAAGGGAAAAGATTCTGGAAATCAAACAGGCGCTGGGTGTCACTATTGAATGCCTTGAAGGATCGGTTTGGGTTACGCTGGATGGGGACATGCGCGATGTGATTCTTGAAGCCGGACAATCCTTCAATGTAGATCGCAAGCAGCGGACGTTGATTCAGGCTCTGGCTACAGCGCGTGTCCGCTTGATTCATCCACCCTGCTCCCTTTAAAAAGGACTGACATCATGATCACACATTCCCAAGGCACGGTTGAGTATCAGGAAAGCGGCCATGCACAAGCCATCGTATTTGTGCCGGGTTCTTTCTCAGCGGGGTCTTCATGGCGCAACATCAGCACGCCCTTGTCTGAACGCTATCGCACCATCACCACCAGTTTGTCCGGCTACGGGAAAACGCAGGAACGGCGCAAGCCCGGAGGCACCCACATGGACGATGAGATGGACGTGCTCGAAGCCGTTTTGAACAATGCTGATGAGCCTGTGCATCTGGTGGCTCATTCATTCGGTGCCTGGGTTGCTTTGGCCCTGGCCGTACGCCGCGCCCCGAAGTTGCTCAGCATGACCCTGCTGGAGCCAACTGCCTTCAATCTGCTGGATTCAGGAGGGGAGTCCGCATTGAACCAGGAAGTCCATGCCATGACACATCGATATTTCAATGAATGGGATAACGGAAATCAGCAGGCTGTGCGTCATGTCATTGATTTTTATGGCGACGCCGGGACTTTTGATGCCTATCCAGCTGCAGTACAGGAAAAGTTAATCAGCCAGACGCCAACCAACATTCTTGACTGGAAGACTGGCAATGCAGACCCCATGAAACTTGCAGACCTTGCCGCAGTGACAGTGCCCACACTTGTTGTGTGCGGTGGAGCTAGCCATATGGCGATGCAGCGTTGCAACCAGCTGCTTGTTGACCATCTGCCTCGGGCGAAAATCATGACACTGGAAGGTGCAAATCATTTCATGATCGGAACCCACGCGTCGGACTTGACGCATGCAATAGAACAACACGTCCGCGAAGGTGGGTGTGACTGACATTTTCAATACATCAGGCAGCCAGATGATACAAAAGCCCGAACCTGTGAAGGTTCGGGCTTTTTGCATTTGGGGAGACGTTATTGAGTTACTTCTTGGCAGGCGGCAAATCCGTACAGCTGCCATGCGCCACTTCCGCCGCCATGCCAATGCTTTCGCCAAGCGTTGGATGCGGGTGAATCGTCTTGCCAATATCGACCGCGTCTGCACCCATTTCAATAGCAAGAGCAATTTCACCAATCATGTCGCTCGAATTCATTTCTTTTTTGCAAAGCGTGTCTTGGCATTGTTGCCGTGCGTTCCGAGTGGCGCGGAGTGTAGCGATAGGGTGCGGCGGTTATCTGATAATCAAATGCAGTAATCAAATATTGCATAAATGCAAGCTAGTTCAAGCACCAATTCAATCAGGGATCCAAAATGAAAAAAATGCCCAAAGGTCGGACAATTGCTGAGTTTCAGCCTTTGCAACCAGGTGAATTACGTCTGCTTAACGCCTGCGCCAAGGGCGAGATAGCGGAACTGGGAACAGAGCGGCCTACCGAGAAGTCGGACAGCAACGCAGTCCGGGCCAGCTTCATTCGCTTTCTAGCATTGGGCGGTGATGACGATGTGCCAGTACATGAAGCAGGTGTTCATGTTGTTGGCGCATGGATTGAAGGCACGCTCACCTTGAGCGGCACAATCACGCCTACCGACCTGTCACTGCGCCGTGCCCACTTTGAATCTATTCCTGACTTCGAAGGTGCAGAAATACAGGGAAAATTCAGTTTATCTGGCTGTTTTTTACCAGGACTAAAGGCGAATCGCGCGGTGATTAAAGGGAGTGTTTTTCTTTCAGACGGATTTACGGCTATCGGCGAAGTCCTCCTGATGGGCGCGCAGATTGATGGCAATTTGTCATGCATGAGTGCCAGGCTTGATGGCAAAGATGGTGACGCTCTGTCGGCGGATCGCGCAGTAATCAAAGGGGATGTTTTTCTTTCGGACGGATTCACCGCTATCGGCAAAGTCCGCCTGCTGGGAGCGCAGATTGGTAGCTCTTTGGTATGCAAGGGTGCCAAGCTTGATGGCAAAGATGATGACGCACTCTCGGCGGATCGCGCGGTGATCAAAGGTAGTGTTTTTCTTTCCAATGGATTCACAGCTACCCGCAATGTCCGCCTGCTGGGTGCGCAGATTGGTGGCAATTTGGCATGCATGGGTGCAAATCTTGATGGCAAAAATGGCCACGCTCTGTCGGTGGATCGCGCGGTGATCAAAGGGGGTCTATTTCTTTCAGACGGATTTACGGCTATCGGCGAAGTCCGCCTGCTGGGCGCGCAGATTGGTGGCAATTTGTCATGCATGGGTGCCAGGTTTGATGGCAAAGATGGCGACGCTCTGTCGGCGGATGGCATGACCGTGGAGGGTGCTTTTTTCTTTCGTGAAACAGTAACGCCTTTGCAAGGCGTCAGTCTTGCGTCCGCGCGGGTGGGCCGTTTGATCGACGACGCAGACGCCTGGGGAGAGCGCCTCACGCTAGACGGATTTGTTTATGGGCATCTGGCCGGTGGCGCCCCCACCGACGCAAAAACACGGCTGAACTGGCTCAGAAAACAACATGCGACGCACACAGGCGCAGAAAGCTTTCGGCCTCAGCCTTGGAAGCAACTGCAGACCGTACTGCGCGACATGGGCCACGTGGAAGATGCAAGACAGGTGGCGATTGCGTTTGAAGACTGTTTGCGCTCAAAAAACCTTATCGGCCAAACGCCAGCTGAGTGGCCAGCATGGAGGCGCGCGGGCTACAAGTACGCAGCTAATGGGTTTCATGCGTCATTTAGGGTACTAATGGGATATGGGTACCGGCCAATGCGTTTAGGCGCATGGATGGTAGCCGTCTGGCTGCTTTGTGCAGGAGTGTACTGGTGGGCTGCATTGCAAGGTGTGATGGCTCCCAGCAACCCTCTAGTTTTTCAAAATCTGACAGTCTATCAATCGTGCAAAAATAGCCTGCTAAAACCTGATAGTGAAGACAAAACCAACTGGTATTTGTGTGACGATTTGCCACAAGAATACACAGGCTTCAGCCCATTAGCCTATTCACTCGATGTGCTGCTACCGCTGGTGAACCTGCAGCAAGAGTCGGATTGGGCACCGCTGATCCCCACCCCCAAGGGCAGTTGGCATCAAGAACTTTTCGGGCATTGGACTTTCAAGCACATCGTTCGCATGGTTCTATGGTTTGAAATTTTGTTTGGCTGGTTGGCGAGTCTTTTGCTGGTGGCGGTGGTTTCTGGTTTAACCAAGCGCGCCGACGATTGAAAAAGGCCTCCCAGCCATTGCAAAATATGCACGACCAACTACGGAATAAATCGCAAATTTAACGTTTTTTTCTCCGCAGCCGGGAAGTCTGTGCAAGTGCCATACGCAACTTCAGCCACCACAACAATTTTATTTCCAGCGAGGGATTTCAATGGACAGTGCAATCTCGCCAATCATGTCGCCTGTGTGGGTGCCTAAAATGCCAACCGGCTCTTAAATATCTCTCTCAAACTAGAAGGTAAACGATTATCGCGACAACTCGGGCAATTTGTAAAAGCGCCATCAAACTGAAAATTGAAAAGAGGCATTAACTGTTTAGCCCAAATCAGAATTGCCTTCAGATAGGTCTGTGCTAGTTAACGGAACATCTTATGGATAGTCGGTAGATCCTCTCGCAATATAAATGACATCAGCCAGGCGAATAACTATCAACGGCGTCGCACCCGCCACAGGAACTTGCATTTCAAGATAATCCGGCCCAAGCCCGCTGAGATGTCCTCTGAGCACTTTGGCAGCAGTTCCTACTTCCCAAATCGAATTCGGGATGGAACTGCTGAAAATTTCTTGAACGCGCCCTATGAAGTCGCCAGTGTTCGGTGGTATTGGCATATCAACTCCGTCAATAGTTAATGGGATCAAAATGTAGTTAGATTCGCTGGCAATTGATTAATCAAGTGAAGCGGAGTTCAAATTACTTTTTCGCTGGCGGCAAGTCCGTACAACTGCCATGCGCCACTTCAGCCGCCATGCCAATACTCTCACCCAGCGTGGGATGCGGGTGGATGGTCTTGCCGATATCGACTGCGTCTGCACCCATTTCAATAGCAAGAGCAATTTCACCAATCATGTCGCCTGCATGCGTACCGACCATGCCGCCACCGAGGATTTTGCCGTGGCCGTGAGCTTCTGGTGAATCGTCAAACAACAGTTTGGTGACACCTTCGTCGCGGCCGTTGGCAATGGCGCGGCCTGATGCCGTCCATGGGAATAGGCCTTTTTTGACCTTGATGCCTTTTGCTTTGGCCTCGTCTTCTGTCAGGCCGACCCATGCAACTTCAGGGTCGGTATAGGCGACTGACGGAATCACTCTGGCGTTGAATGCTGCACTAGCCAGTTCTTTATTGCCTTGCAACTCGCCTGCAATCACTTCAGCGGCCACATGTGCCTCGTGCACGGCCTTGTGCGCCAGCATGGGTTGGCCAACGATGTCGCCGATGGCGAAGATATGCGGCACGTTGGTGCGCATTTGAATATCAACGTTGATGAAGCCGCGATCTGTGACGGCTACGCCAGCTTTTTCTGCCGCCAGTTTTTTGCCGTTGGGCGTGCGGCCTACGGCTTGCAACACGAGGTCGTAAGTTTGAGGTTCTGGCACTTTGCCGCCGGGCTCAGCGGATTCAAATGTCACTTCAATGCCAGCCTTGGTCGCTTTGGCACCCACCGTTTTGGTCTTGAGCATGATGTTGTCAAAACGCGGCGCATTCATTTTTTGCCAGATTTTGACCAAATCTCGGTCAGCGCCTTGCATCAGGCCGTCCATCATTTCGACCACATCGAGCCGCGCGCCCAGCGTGCTGTAGACCGTGCCCATTTCCAGGCCGATGATGCCGCCACCCAGGATCAGCATACGCTTGGGCACTTCTTTCAGGCCCAGCGCGCCAGTGGAATCGACCACACGCGGGTCGTCGGGCATAAAGGGCAAGCGTACCGCCTGGCTGCCTGCGGCAATGATGCAGTTTTTAAATGCAATGGTCTGGGTCTTGCCGGTTTTTTCCTGCCCTTGCGCACCACCAGTTTCTTCAACCTGCAAATGATTTGCGCCCACAAACTGGCCAACGCCGCGCACGGTCGTGACCTTGCGCATTTTCGCCATGGCGGCCAGCCCGCCTGTTAGCTTGCCGATGACTTTGTCTTTATGGCTACGCAGTGTGTCGATGTTGACTTTGGGCGCGCCAAATTCAATGCCCAATGCACCCAAGTGACTGACTTCGTCCATCACCGCAGCCACGTGCAGCAGCGCCTTGGAAGGGATGCAACCAACGTTCAAGCATACGCCGCCCAGCGTCGCGTAACGCTCCACCAGAATGACCTTGAGCCCCAGGTCGGCTGCGCGGAAGGCGGCGCTGTACCCGCCTGGGCCTGCGCCCAGTACCAGCAGGTCGCAGTCCAGATCAGCGGTGCCTGCAAAGCTGCTGGCGGTAGGCGAAACAAGAGGCGCAGCAGGCGGCGCTACTTTTTCAGGAGCTGCTTGCGCCCGAATTTCTTGGGCTGCAGGCACTTTTGGCACCTGAATTGAGCTTGAATCAACACTTTCAAGGCTCAAAACGACGGAGCCCTGTTTCACTTTGTCGCCAAGCTTCACTGCGATGGCCTTGATCACGCCCGCACTCGACGACGGAATTTCCATCGACGCCTTGTCGCTCTCCACGGTGATCAGGCTTTGATCGGCCTTGATGCTGTCGCCGACTTTGACGAGCAGCTCGATCACGGTGACTTCATCAAAATCACCAATATCAGGTACTTTAATTTCCAGCATGACTAAACCTTTAACTTCACAGAGTAAATATCAATCGGGCCACCTGAGTTTTTGTCAAACTCGCAGCCTGCGTTCATCCCGGCCATGGCAACTTCCTTGGCGGTTTTGGCACCGCCCCAGGCAGCGTGCATCGCGCCAAGCGCAAAGCTTCGGCCTGAGCCGATGCCCCAAAACTCCTTAAACTCAAAAATCTCGCGGTAGCTGTACAGGCCGTAGATACCGCTTGAGTTGCCAATGACAACCGTGAATTGCATCGACTCATACGGGTCGTTGTCGTCTTCTTTGGTTTGCAGGAAAAACGTTTCTTTGAGCAGCGGATGCAGCTTTAAAAAAGTGTCATACACCTCGTCTTTGGAACTGAGCTTGAGGTCAGCCTTGGGCAGTGCCGCAATGGCTTTGCGCAACGCGGGGAAATGCGCCACCGTACCTGCCATGCCCACATAACTGATGCCCGCTGGCGTATCGACCTTGAAGATCTTGCTGTTAGCCTCATAACGCTGCGGCAGCGCCGTGTCGCCAAAAGTGACCAGCGTATCAGCGGCCATCACGACATGACCTGCTTTTTTGACAACCACCAGCGTGGTCATAGCAAGACCCGGCGGAAGTCGCTCAGGATCTGTCCCAGATAGGCATTAAAGCGTGCGGCGGCAGCCCCATCGATCACGCGGTGATCCCAGGTCAGCGACAGCGGCAGCATCAGGCGCGGCTGAAAAGCCTTGCCGTCCCACACGGGTTCCATATTGCTTTTGCACACACCCAAAATGGCGACTTCTGGCGCGTTGATGATGGGTGTGAAGTAACGGCCCCCAATGCCACCGAGGCTGGAGATGGTGAAGCAGGCGCCCTGCATTTCAGCAGGGCTGAGTTTGCCGTCACGCGCTTTTTTGGCCAACTCGCCCATTTCCTGGCTGATCTGCATCACGCCTTTTTTATCGCAATCACGAATGACAGGCACCATCAGGCCGTTGGGCGTGTCGGCCGCAAACGCGATGTGGAAGTACTGCTTGTAAACCACCGCATCGCCGTCAATCGAAGCATTGAAGTCCGGAAACTTTTTAAGGGCCGACACGCAGGCTTTGATGAGGAAAGCCAGCATCGTGACCTTGGCGCCACTCTTCTCGTTTTCTTTGTTGGTGGCAACGCGAAAGGCTTCCAGATCGGTGATGTCCGCATCGTCAAAGTTGGTGACGGCGGGAATCACGATGGCGTTGCGCAACAGGTTGGCGCCGCTGATTTTTTTGATCCGGCCCATTTCCTTGCGTTCGATCGGACCGAACTTGGTGAAGTCCACTTTAGGCCAAGGCAGCAAATCCAAACCGGCGCCTGAACCGCCTGAAGACGCAGGTGCTTTGGCGGCTTGAGCCAGTGTTTGCACCGCACCCGCCATAACGGACTTGGTGAAGGCCTGAACGTCGTCCAGCGTGATGCGGCCTTTCGGGCCAGCACCTTTGACCTCGGCCAACGGTACGCCAAGTTCGCGGGCGAACTTGCGTACGGAAGGTGATGCGTGGGGGAGTTGGCCTGTGGGAGCTGTATTGGGGTTATGGGGGGCAGCAGCAACTGTTGCAACTGCGGATGCAGCAGGAGCTGCGGATGCTACCGCAACAGGCGCAGGGGCAGGCGCTAACGAAGCAGCCGGGGCAGCCGCTGTACCAGCAGACCCTTCCAGCACCGCCAGCAAGTCGCCAATATTGATCTTGTCACCCAGCTTGACTTTGAGGTCTTTGAGCACACCCGCGCCTGATGACGGAATTTCCATCGACGCCTTGTCAGACTCGACCGTGACCAGCGATTGCTCAACCTTGATGCTGTCGCCGACCTTGACCAGTACTTCAATGACGGTCACGTCTTTGAAGTCACCAATGTCAGGCACATGAATCTCGATGGGGCCGCTGGCGACTGCTGCTGGAGCAGGGGCAACTTTAGACGCTACAGTTTCAGGAGCTGCTTGCACCCGATTCTCTTGGGCTACAGCCGTTTTTGGTGCTGAAATAGCACCTGAATCGGCAGTTTCCAGGCTTAAAACGATCGACCCCTGCTTCACTTTGTCGCCAAGTTTGACTTTGACCTCTTTGACCACGCCCGCCGCGCTCGACGGGATTTCCATCGACGCTTTGTCTGACTCGACCGTCAGCAGCGACTGGTCGGCGGCGATGGTGTCGCCGGGCTTGACCAGTAACTCAATGACGGTGACTTCATCAAAATCACCAATGTCTGGAACTGCAATATCTATGGTTGCCATAACTGTCTCCCCTTATGCGTAGAGCGGGTTAATTTTGTCGGCCTGAATGCCGTATTTTTTAATCGCCTCAGCCACTTTGGCAACCGGCACAGTGCCCTCTTCGCTCAAGGCTTTTAGAGCTGCCACCACGATGTAATGGCGGTTGATTTCGAAATGCTCGCGCAGTTTGCTTCTGAAGTCGCTGCGGCCAAAGCCGTCGGTGCCCAGCACCTTGAAGGTACGGCCTTTGGGAATGTAATTGCGAATCTGTTCGGCGTAGGCCTTCATGTAGTCGGTTGACGCAATCACCGGGCCGGTATGCTTTTCAAGCTGCTGGCCAACAAAAGGTACACGGGCTTTCTCAAGCGGATGCAGCAGGCTCCAGCGCTCGGCGTCCTGGCCGTCGCGTGCCAGTTCGTTAAAGCTTGGGCAGCTCCAGACGTTGGCAGCTACGCCCCACTCTTTCTCCAACAGTTCTTGTGCGGCAATCGATTCGCGAAGAATCGTGCCTGAGCCGAGTAACTGCACACGTGGCGTCAGCTTGGCGCCTTCTTTGCACAAATACATGCCCTTGATGATCTGCTCCTCGGTGCCAGGCGTGAGGCCTGGCATGGCGTAGTTTTCGTTCAGCAGCGTCAGGTAGAAATAGACGTTGTCCTGCTTTTCAACCATGCGTTTAAGACCGTGGTGCAGAATCACACCGACTTCATGCGCAAAGGTCGGGTCGTAGCTGATGCAATTCGGAATCGTGCCCGCCATGATGTGGCTGTGGCCGTCTTCGTGTTGCAGGCCTTCACCGTTCAGCGTGGTGCGGCCTGATGTGCCGCCCAAGAGGAATCCGCGTGCCTGCATGTCGCCGGCAGCCCAGGCCAGGTCGCCAATGCGCTGAAAGCCGAACATCGAGTAATACACGTAAAACGGAATCATGATGCGGTTGTTGGTGCTGTAGCTCGTAGCTGCCGCAATCCAGCTGCTCATGCCGCCCGCTTCATTGATGCCCTCTTGCAGGATTTGCCCTTTTTTGTCTTCCTTGTAATACATGACCTGGTCTTTATCAACCGGGGTGTACTGCTGACCGTCAGGGTTGTAAATACCAATCTGGCGGAACAGGCCTTCCATCCCGAAGGTACGGGCTTCGTCCACCAGAATCGGCACAACACGCGGGCCCAGCGCCTGGTCACGCAGCAACTGCGTCAAAAAGCGCACGTACGCTTGGGTGGTTGAAATCTCGCGGCCTTCAGGCGTGGCTTCCATCACTGATTTGAAGGTGTCGAGTGCGGGTACGGTAAAGCTTTCATCCGCCTTGGTGCGGCGGTGCGGCAGGTAGCCACCGAGGGCCTTGCGGCGCTCGTGCAGGTAACGCATTTCGGGTGTGTCGTCAGCCGGTTTGTAAAACGGAATCTCGGCCAGCTGGCTGTCCGGGATCGGAATATTGAAGCGGTCGCGAAAGGCCTTGATGTCTTCGTCCGACAGCTTTTTTGTCTGGTGAACGTTGTTTTTACCTTCGCCAATTTTGCCCATGCCAAAACCTTTGACGGTTTTGATCAGCAGCACGGTGGGCTGGTCTTTGTGTTTGACCGCCGAGGCAAAAGCGGCATAAACTTTTTTCGAGTCATGGCCACCACGGCGCAGGTCAAAAATTTCCTCGTCGCTCATGTGCGCGACCATCTCCAGCGCCTTGGGGTGCTGGCCGAAGAAGTGCTTGCGAACATACGCACCGTCGTTGGCCTTCATGGCCTGGTAGTCGCCGTCCAGCGTGTCCATCATGATTTTTTTCAGGATGCCGTCCTTGTCGCGCGCAAGCAATGGGTCCCAGCCTGAGCCCCACAGCAGCTTGATGACGTTCCAGCCTGCACCACGGAACTCGCCTTCGAGCTCCTGCACAATCTTGCCGTTGCCGCGCACCGGGCCATCGAGCCGCTGCAAATTGCAGTTGATGACAAAAATCAGGTTGTCGAGCTTTTCACGTGCGGCCAGGCCAATCGCGCCTAAAGATTCAACCTCATCCATCTCACCGTCACCGCAAAACACCCACACCTTGCGGTTCTCGGTATTGGCAATCCCGCGTGCATGCAAATATTTAAGAAACCGTGCCTGGTAGATCGCCATCAAGGGGCCAAGGCCCATTGACACGGTAGGAAATTGCCAGAACGCAGGCATCAGCTTGGGGTGCGGGTAGCTTGACAGACCCTTACCATCGACCTCTTGCCTGAAGTTAAGCAGTTGCTCTTCGGTCAGGCGGCCTTCAAGGTAGGCACGGGCATAAACACCGGGCGACACATGGCCCTGGATGTAAAGGCAGTCGCCGCCGTGTTCTTTACCGGGTTCATTGTTTTCGGCGTGCCAAAAATGGTTAAAACCCGCACCAAACATGCTGGCCAGACTGGCGAACGAACCAATATGCCCACCGAGATCACCACCATCTGCCGGGTGCAAACGGTTGGCTTTGACCACCATCGCCATTGCGTTCCAGCGCATGTAGGCGCGCAGGCGTTTTTCAAATTCAAGATTGCCAGGTGCACGCTCTTCATGCTCGGGTTCAATTGTGTTGACGTAGCCTGTGGTGGCTGAAAAAGGCATGTCAATGCTTTTTTGCCGGGCATGCTCGAGCAATTGTTCAAGCAGAAAGTGGGCGCGCTCTGGGCCCTCACTTTCGATCACGGCGGACAGCGCATCCATCCACTCTCGGGTTTCTTGTGTGTCTTTGTCAAGTGCGCTTGGCACTTGAATAGGATTGGCCGCCATGTCTTGTCTCCTGCTTGTAAATAACGTGATGTTGTACCTGCACTTTGATGTAGCGCGCGGCATAAAACTTGTGCTTCATTGCGTTTGTAAACGCTGTTTTGAGCTCAAGATGCTAGTTTCGCATATTTTTTATTAAATTTCAAATAATGATTTTTGATTTCATATTAAGAAATATTTAAGCGTTCAAAAGGCATTGAGTACCCCGGTAAACCCGCACTTGGTCCTGCAAAGCCCTTAAACTGCATGCTTGCCCATGCCCAACACCGCACATCCACTGACGCACGACAGACCCGCTCAACTGGCTTGGTGGCGACGTTGGTGGCGAACGCAATCGCCTGCCCGGCAAGATCGTTTTTTCCTACTCGGCCCGCTACTGGCAGTATTGCTGTTTTTGGCAGCTGTTATTGCCGCATTTGGATATCTGCGGCTCGAAGAGATTGACCGTGAACAGCAGGCGCTCAAACGCGATGTTGAATACGCGCAGCAGCGCTTAAGACTTCGCCTGCTGGAGCGGCAAGAGCAGTTAATGCGCATGGGCCGCGACATATCGAACAAAGAAATTGATGTGGAAGAATTTTCTGCTCAGGCCGAAGGGCTAATCAACCAATATCCTGAGCTGCTGGCTGTGACGTGGGTGGATGGCAGGCGCCGCGTCAAAGTGACCTACCTGTCGCCAAGTGCGCAACCAGCGCAGGTTCGCGTCGCCGGTGATCTGCTCAAAGTCGGTGAAACCGACAGCACGTATGGGCTGGCCAGAGACTTGCGCCAACCGGTTTATTCTCGTCCCCTGCAAGGGGGGGGCGACAACAACATTGCCCCCTCCTTGCAAATCATGGTGCCGCTGGACGAGCAAGGCAAATTCGGCGGCGTGGTGATGGGCGATTACTCCATTGATGGCTTGCTGCGCTTTGGCGTACCGACGGAGATCACTGCAAAATACGCGGTGACCCTGGTCGATGACAAGAGCCATGTGCTGGCGGGCAATATGCCACCACCACGCAACCCCATGGTGCGGCTTTTGCCCTGGCCAGATGGCGCTGGTGACTATGAAATACCTGTATCCCCTGTCGGCAACGGTTTGCTGATTAAGGCGCAGGCTTATCGCACATCACTGGGCGTGGTGGGCAGCGGCTTTTTTTGGCTGGTCAGTGCGCTCAGTGCGTTGACTGTGTGGATGCTGATGGGCACCTGGCGGCATACCCGCAGGCGCGTGCAAGCGCAGCAGGCGCTGAGCAAGGAAACCAATTTCCGGCGGGCGATGGAAAACTCCATGCCCACCGGCATGCGGGCACTTGATTTGCAAGGCCGCATCACCTACGTGAATCCGGCTTTTTGCCAGATGACAGGCTGGACTGAAGCTGAACTGGTCGGCCAGCTGCCGCCCTTTCCTTATTGGCCCGAAACAGAAGTTAAAAACCTGGCCGCCATGCTGGATGATGAGCTGCAGGGCCGCGCACCCGCTGCGGGTTTTGAGGTCAAAGTCAAACGCAAAAACAGCGAAATTTTTGACGCACGCATGTACGTTTCCCCTCTGGTTGATTCCAAAGGCCAGCAAACCGGCTGGATGACATCGGTCACCGACATCACCGAACCCCGTCGCGTTCGTGATGAGTTGTCTGCCTCTTATGAACGGTTTACGACCGTACTGGAAGGTCTGGATGCAGCCATTTCGGTAGCCCCCCTGGGCAGTGAAGAGCTGCTGTTTGCCAACAGGCTGTACCGCTCATGGTTTGGTGGTGAAGTGTCAGGCCACATGAACCTGATCGCCCAGGCAGGTGTGCCCGCAACACCCACCAACGACGATGCACTGGATGCGGTGGACGGCCTGGCTGGTTTGCCCACTGACACGCTCACCACAGCGCAAACTGAAAATGCAGAAATTTACGTGCCCAACCTGTCCAAGTGGCTGGAGGTGCGTTCGCGCTATCTGACCTGGGTCGACGGCCGCTTGGCGCAAATGGTGATTGCCACTGACATCACGCCGCGCCGCCATGCAGAGAACCAGGCCGCCCAACAAAACGAACGCGCTCAAACTGCCAGCCGTCTGATCACCATGGGCGAGATGGCGTCCAGCGTGGCGCATGAACTGAACCAGCCCTTGACCGCCATCAACAACTACTGCAACGGTATGGTGACCCGCATCAAGGGCGACAAAATCAGTACTGAAGACCTGCTGCTGGCACTTGAAAAAACCGCCAGGCAGGCGCATCGGGCCGGGCAAATCATTCACCGCATCCGGTCTTTTGTCAAACGCAGTGAGCCTAACCGCACACTGGCTGATGTGGCCACCATGGTTAGCAACGCGATAGAGTTGGCAGATATTGAGCTGCGGCGTCACAACGTGCGCCTGACTCACCATGTTGCGGCGCGGTTGCCGAACGTCATGGTCGACCCGATTTTGATTGAGCAAGTGCTCATCAATCTGATGAAGAATGCCGCCGAGTCGATTGAGCAGGCGCAACTGCACGCAGCACGCCGCAATGTTGAATTGCGCGTGATACCAAAAACCATTCAAGACCAAACAGTGGTGGAGTTTTCAGTCATTGACTCTGGCAACGGCTTGTCGCCCGAAGTAATGAACCGGCTGTATGAAGCTTTTTATTCAACCAAGTCAGAAGGCATGGGAATTGGCCTGAAACTGTGCCGCAGCATTGTTGAGTCCCATCAGGGGCGACTGGAGGCGGAGAACCTCTACAATGCGCAGGAGGTTGTGGGATGCCGGTTTACCTTCTGGATTCCTGTGGCACCCCTGCTTGGGTCGTCTGCAACTGCTATTGATTCTGTAGCTGATGGTGCAGTGGCTAGAAATTCAAGTGTTTCTTGAAAATTCAGATAAGAAAGTTTTGCATGAGCTTGATTCCCAAAAAAGGCACTGTCTACGTCGTTGATGATGACGAGGGCGTACGTGACTCACTGCAATGGCTGCTTGAGGGCAAAGATTATCGCGTGCGCTGCTATGACTCGGCCGAAACCTTTTTAAGTCGCTACGACGCACGCGAAGTGGCTTGCCTGATTGTGGACATCCGCATGGGCGGCATGACAGGGCTGGAGCTGCAAGACAAGCTGGTCGAGCGCAAATCACCGCTGCCCATCGTCTTTATTACTGGCCACGGCGACGTGCCCATGGCCGTGAACACCATGAAAAAAGGTGCGATGGACTTCATCCAGAAGCCGTTTCAGGAATAAGCCTTGGTTAACCTCGTCGAACGCATGCTGGAGTAAGCCAAAGAAGCCTTTGCAGGCCACCAGCAGTCTGCAAGCCGCGATGCCCTGCTGGCCAAGCTGACGTCGCGTGAATCGCAGGTGCTGGAGCGTATTGTGGCGGGCCGCCTGAACAAGCAGATTGCGGATGACTTGGGCATCAGCATCAAAACGGTTGAAGCGCACCGCGCCAACATCATGGAAAAGCTGAACGCCAACACGGTCGCTGATTTGCTGAAGATAGCACTGGGTTCGACCACGCCAAGAGCTTGATCTACATATTCATATTGCTATATTATTTATAGCTGCTTGCGCCCGTATCCATTAGGATAACGGGCGTTTTCATTGGCAAAAACAGCTCAATATCACGCAAAATCAGCTATGACAGCACAAATCATTGATGGAAACGTCCTCTCAAAGAAACTGCGCAGCAGCGTGGCGCAGCGCGCTGCTGCCCTGCGCGTACGCGGTATCACGCCCGGCCTGGCGGTGGTGCTGGTGGGCGACAACCCGGCCAGTCAGGTGTATGTACGCAACAAGGTCAAAGCCTGCGAAGATAACGGGCTTTATTCAGTCCTCGACAAACACCCTGCCACTTTGAGCGAAGCTGACTTGCTGGCGCGAGTGGATGCGCTGAACAACAACCCGGCCATTCATGGCATTTTGGTGCAGCTGCCACTGCCCCAGCACATTGACGCGCAAAAAGTGATTGAGGCCATCGCACCTGCCAAAGACGTGGACGGCTTTCACGTGGCCAGTGCCGGTGCGCTGATGGTTGGCCAACCCGGCTTTTGGCCCTGCACGCCTTATGGCTGCATGAAGATGCTGGAGAGCATAGGTTATGACCTCAAAGGCAAACATGCCGTGGTCATAGGCCGCAGCAACATTGTGGGCAAGCCGATGGCGCTGATGCTTTTGCAAAAAAACGCCACTGTCACCATATGCCACAGTGCCACGGCAGATTTAAAGGCCATGACGCTTCAAGCCGATGTGATTGTGGCGGCTGTCGGCAAACGCAATGTACTGACGGCAGAAATGGTCAAGCCTGGTGCAGTGGTGATTGACGTAGGTATGAACCGCATTCCTGACGGCGAGACCGGCGCTGGCAAGCTGTGCGGCGATGTCGATTTCGAAGGCGTAAGCAAGGTGGCTGGCTACATTACGCCGGTGCCTGGCGGAGTCGGACCGATGACGATCACCATGCTTTTGGTGAATACGCTGGAAGCAGCAGAGCGCTTTTAAATCTGATTAGGAGACCGGGTTTTTAGGGCGGCTCAGGCACCACAGCGTAAAACCCGCGCAAAGCCATTGCGCAAAATACATGGCACTGCCCACCCCGTGCAACAACTTCAGATTGCCACCGTCAACCCTCGCACTGAGAATGCGCGGTGACACACCGAACTCAACCAGCACCGCCAGAAGCAGTCCAGTCACTATAAATTTAATAGCTGCTTGCGCACGTAAATCTTGGGTTTCAGCTTCTTTTTGATTTAAAGTCAGCATTAAAAACATCGTGCAGGCAATGCTTAACCACGTTTGGGCGGTAAAAAGCTTGGAGGCCATCTGCCCCGCTGCGGCCGGGCTGGTCATGTAGGTGAACAGCATGGGCACCACTACAAAACCCAAGGCCGTCAGGCTGCCCCACCAGAGGGCGGCAAGCATCAAGCCAAAACGGTAGCGCATTCCAGCCTCTTAGATGTACATCACCGCGATGATTTCATAACGCTTCAGGCCACCAGGCGCCTGAAACTCTACCGAATCACCTTCGTCTTTGCCAATCAACGCACGTGCAATCGGTGAGGAGATATTGACGCGACCAAACTTGATATCGGCTTCGTCCTCACCGACGATCTGGTAGGTGACTTTGGTGCCCGACTCTTCGTCTTCCAGCTCAATCGTTGAGCCAAAAACCACTTTGCCACCGGCATCCATTTCAGCCGGGTCAATGATTTGGGCGACTGACAGCTTGCCCTCAATTTCCTGAATACGGCCTTCAACAAAACCCTGACGGTCTTTGGCTGCTTCGTACTCGGCGTTTTCGCTTAAATCGCCTTGGGCGCGTGCCTCAGAAATCGCGTTGATAACCCATGGACGGTGAACTGTCTTTAGCTCGTGCAGCTCAGCCTTGAGTTTTTCAGAGCCGATTTTGGTGATGGGGATGGTTGCCATAGTCTCTCTTTATAAAAGCGAAACCGCCACGGGTTGCCCAGTGGCGGTGTTGATTTACCTGAGTTTAATTGAAATGATCAGGTCAGTTGGGCGTGCATTTCCTGAACCGAAATGACACCCAGATTTTCCAGGTGTTTCATGCCTTCGACTGCCGCCTCTGCCCCGGCAATGGTGGTGAAGGTGGTGACCCGCGCCAGCAGCGACGAGGTGCGGATTTGTCGTGAATCGGCAATCGCATTGCGCCGCTCCTCCACCGTGTTGATGACCAGCGCAATTTCATTGTTCTTGATCATGTCAACCACGTGTGGGCGACCTTCTGTGACCTTGTTAACGACACCGCAAGCGATGCCTGATGCGGTGATGGCTGCGGCTGTACCTTTGGTGGCCACAATGTCAAAATTCATAGCAGCCAGCGAACGCGCTACTTTGACTGCACGCAGTTTGTCGTTGTTTTTAACCGTTAAAAACACACGTCCTGACGTTGGCAGTTTGGTACCTGCACCCAATTGCGATTTGACAAACGCCTCGCCAAAGGTCTTGCCCACGCCCATCACCTCGCCAGTAGATTTCATCTCGGGGCCCAGAATTGTGTCAACACCCGGGAACTTGACGAACGGGAACACGGCCTCCTTGACGCTGAAATACGGAGGAGTGACCTCCTTCGTGATGCCTTGCGATGCAAGGGACTGACCCACCATGCAGCGCGCCGCCACTTTGGCCAGCTGAATACCTGTGGCCTTGCTGACAAATGGCACGGTGCGTGATGCGCGTGGGTTGACTTCGAGCACATAAATCACGTCTTTGCCGTCCCTGTGCTGAATGGCGAACTGCACGTTCATCAAGCCCACCACGTTGAGCGCAGCAGCCATGGCGGCGGTCTGGCGCTTGACTTCCAGAACCGTCTCAACGCTCAGTGAATAAGGCGGCAGTGAACACGCCGAGTCGCCGCTATGGACACCCGCTTGCTCGATATGCTCCATCACACCACCGATAAAAGTTGCACCAGTGTCATCACGAATGCAGTCCACATCGCATTCAATCGCGTCGTTTAAAAAGCGGTCCAGCAGCACGGGCGAGTCATGGCTGACCTTGACGGCTTCGCGCATGTAGCGCTCAAGGTCACGCTGCTCATGCACGATTTCCATCGCGCGGCCACCCAGCACGTAACTGGGGCGCACCACCAGCGGATAACCCAGCAAGCTGGCTTTTTCCAGTGCTTCAGGCTCGGTGCGCGCCGTTGCATTCGGCGGTTGCAACAAGCTCAATTCGCGCAGCAGTGCAGAAAACCGCTCGCGGTCTTCTGCCGCGTCAATCATGTCAGGCGAGGTGCCGATGATGGGCACGCCGTTGGCCTCTAAATCCAACGCGAGTTTAAGTGGGGTTTGCCCGCCGTACTGCACGATCACGCCAAACGGTTTTTCTTTATCAACAATTTCCAGCACGTCTTCAAGTGTCAACGGCTCAAAATACAGGCGGTCTGAGGTGTCGTAATCGGTTGATACGGTCTCGGGGTTGCAATTGACCATGATGGTCTCGTAGCCGTCTTCACGCATGGCCAGTGCGGCGTGTACGCAGCAGTAGTCAAACTCAATGCCCTGCCCGATGCGGTTCGGCCCACCGCCCAGCACCATGATTTTTTTCTTGTTAGTCGGTTCGGCTTCGCATTCCGAGCCTTCAGCTTCATAAGTGGAATACAGGTAGGCGGTATTGGTCGCGAACTCAGCCGCGCAGGTATCTACACGTTTATACACAGGCCGCACACCCAGTGCTTTGCGTCGTTCACGAATCGCTGTGTCAGTGGTTTTAAGCTGCCTGGCCAGGCGGCGGTCTGAAAAGCCTTTTTGCTTGAGCGTGCGCAGCGTAGTTGCATCAATCTTGTCGAGCGATGTAGTCTCCAGCTCCAGCTCAATCTTGACGATTTGCTCAATTTGTACCAAAAACCAGCGGTCGATTTTGGTCAGCGCAAAGACTTCGTCCACACTCATGCCCATCGCAAACGCATCGCCTACGTACCAGATGCGGTCAGGACCGGGCGCACCCAGTTCTTTTTCAAGCACTTCGCGGTCCTGGGTTTTTTCGTTCATGCCGTCAACGCCGACTTCAAGACCGCGCAGGGCTTTCTGGAACGACTCCTGAAACGTCCGGCCCATGGCCATCACTTCACCGACCGACTTCATTTGCGTGGTCAAACGCGAATCAGCGGTCGGAAATTTCTCAAACGCAAAACGCGGGATTTTCGTGACGACATAGTCGATGCTTGGCTCAAACGATGCAGGCGTCGCGCCGCCCGTGATCTCGTTACGCAGTTCATCAAGTGTGTAGCCCACCGCCAGCTTGGCCGCGACTTTGGCAATCGGAAAACCCGTGGCTTTAGACGCCAGTGCAGATGAGCGCGACACACGCGGATTCATCTCGATCACGACCATGCGGCCATCGGCCGGGTTGATGGAGAACTGCACATTTGAGCCGCCTGTTTCCACGCCTATCTCGCGGAGAATCGCCAGAGATGCGTTTCGCAAAATCTGGTATTCCTTGTCGGTCAGTGTTTGCGCGGGGGCGACGGTGATGGAGTCACCGGTGTGCACGCCCATCGGGTCCAGGTTTTCAATCGAGCAGACGATGATGCAGTTGTCAGCCGTGTCGCGCACGACTTCCATCTCGTATTCTTTCCAGCCCAGCAATGACTCTTCAATCAGCAGTTCGTTGGTGGGTGATGCTTCAAGTCCACGTTTGCAAATGACTTCAAACTCTTCAGAGTTGTAGGCAATCCCGCCGCCCGTACCGCCCAGCGTGAAGCTGGGGCGAATCACGGTTGGAAAGCCCAAGGTTTTTTGCACCGCCCATGCTTCGTCAAGCGAATGCGCGATGCCGGAGCGGGCTGAACCCAAACCGATCTTGGTCATCGCGTCTTTGAACTTCAGACGGTCTTCGGCTTTGTCAATGGCTTCAGGCTTGGCACCAATCAGCTCGACCTTGTATTTCTCCAGCACGCCGTTGTGCCACAAATCCAGCGCGCAATTGAGCGCTGTTTGACCGCCCATGGTCGGTAAAATCGCGTCCGGTTTTTCCTTGGCGATGATTTTTTCAACCGTCTGCCAGGTGATCGGCTCGATGTACGTCACATCCGCCGTGGCCGGGTCGGTCATGATGGTTGCCGGGTTGCTGTTGATCAATATGACCTTGTAGCCCTCTTCCCGCAGCGCCTTGCAGGCCTGTACGCCTGAATAGTCAAACTCGCAGGCCTGGCCAATGATGATGGGGCCCGCGCCAATGATCAGGACGGATTTGATGTCGGTGCGTTTAGGCATTATTTGTTTCCTCCATGCTGTTCCATGAGGGCTGTAAAGCGGTCAAAAAGGTAGGAAATATCGTGCGGCCCCGGCGATGCTTCTGGGTGACCCTGAAAGCAGAATGCTGGTTTGTCTGTCCATGCCAGGCCTTGCAACGTGCCATCGAACAAGCTGATGTGAGTGGCGCGCAAATGCGCTGGCAGGCTTGTCATGTCAACTGAAAAACCGTGGTTTTGGCTGGTGATGCTGACACGACCGTTGTCAAGGTCTTTCACCGGGTGATTTGCACCGTGGTGGCTCTGCTGCATTTTGAAGGTCTTGACGCCTGCGGCCAAGGCCATGATCTGGTGGCCCAGGCAAATGCCGAATGTGGGGATACCGCTTTCAATCAGTTCACGCACGGCGTTGATGGCGTAATCGCACGGTTCTGGGTCTCCCGGGCCGTTGGACAAAAAGATGCCATCGGGTTTCAGCTTCAAGACCTCTTGAGCGGAAGTTTGCGCAGGCACGACGGTGATGCGTGCGCCACGTTCGGCCAACATGCGCAGGATGTTTTTCTTCACCCCAAAATCGTAGGCCACAACATGAAACTTGGGTGCGGTTTGTTGACCATAACCCGAGCCCAATTTCCATTCAGTTTGCGTCCATTCGTAGGCTTTTTTGACCGACACGACTTTGGCCAAATCTAGCCCGGCCATGCTTGGCGCGCTTTGAGCCAAGGAGATGGCTTTGTCGATGACTACTTGCGATACGACTTCGCCCGCACCAAGCGCCATGATGCAGCCGTTTTGCGCGCCCTGGTTGCGCAAGTGGCGTGTCAGTTGGCGGGTATCAATATTGGCAATCGCCACTGTGCCTTCGCGAGCCAAATAATCGGACAAAGGCATGGAACTGCGAAAGTTGGACGCCAATAACGGCAAGTCTTTGATGATCAAGCCTGCGGCGTAGACTTTTTCAGACTCAACATCTTCGTGGCTGACACCATAGTTACCGATATGCGGGTAAGTCAGTGTGACAAGTTGCTGAAAGTAGCTGGGGTCGGTCAAAATCTCTTGGTAGCCCGACATGGCGGTGTTGAAAACCACCTCGCCAATTGTGCTGCCAGCAGCACCGATGGAGTTGCCAACAAAGACTGTGCCGTCTGCCAGCGCCAGAATGGCTTGCGGGTTGGTAAGGGACGATCCCTGTAAAGACAAAAGCACGGGGGTTCTCCGAGTAATTTCGGCTAGCCCAAGCGTCTACCTGCACTTGGCGGGTGAGCTGCTTTTGTGGTGAATATTGCTTTGTGGCGCTAGGGGCTAGCTGTGTTTAGAAAAGCCCTTGATTATAGCCTTTGATCTGCGACCACTTTGCCCTGCATAGAGGAGAAATGCAGGCAAATTGCCGCTGCTGCCGCCACATTCAGCGACTCTTCACCACCCGGCTGGTCTATTCGTACTTTCACATCTGCCTTGGCCAACAGGTGTTCACTAACGCCCTGCCCTTCATGCCCCATGACCCAGGCGCAGGGCATGGGCAGCTTGCCAAGGCCCAAAACGTCGCCCTCGTGCGAGCTGGTGACGACCATCGGTACAGCAAGAGCCGCCAAAGCATCAGGTTCAATGCCCTCAAGCAATTGCAAACCAAAATGCGCCCCCATACCGGCACGCAGCACCTTTGGGGACCACAAAGCAGCCGTACCCTTAAGCGCAATGACCTGGCCAAAACCAAACGCTGCCGCACTGCGCAGAATCGAGCCAACATTGCCCGCGTCCTGTACCCGGTCGAGGATGACGCTGGCAGCCAGCGGTTTCAGGACAGGTTCAGCTGGCAAATCAAGAATGAAGCCCATGCTGGATGCAGACTCCAGACCGCTGATTTCAGCAAACAGGGTATCCGGAATTACTATGTTTTTGATAGCTGCTTGCGCCCATATCGATTGGGCTATAGGCCAAAAAGACTCTGAAAACAGACCTAAAACAGGCTTGAAACCACGCAAAACTGCTGCTTGACACAAATGATCCCCTTCCAGCCAAACCCTGCCGTGCTTGCGGTAAGCCGTATTGTCAGTTGACAGTTTGCGCAGCTCTTTGATCAGCGGATTGCTGGCTGACGTGATGCGTTCGGGCGTTGCAGTCATGGCAACACCGCTGCCACGGGCGCAAACGATTTGCGGTGCTGGGGGCAAGCGCCGTGCTCGCGCAGGGCCACCAGATGCGCTGCCGTGCCGTAACCTTTGTGGCCTGCAAAACCGTATTGGGGGTACTCCAAATCGTATTCCGCGCACCAGCGGTCGCGGGTGACTTTGGCCAATATGGATGCAGCCGAAATGGCAGGTATGAGTGCGTCGCCTTTGACTATCGCCTCGGCCAGCAAGTTTAAAAGCGGCAGCCGATTGCCATCGACCAGCGCTTTGTGGGGTTTGAGGCGCAAGCCTTCTACCGCCCGCTTCATCGCCAGCATCGTGGCCTGCAGAATGTTCAGCGCGTCGATTTCTTCAACTGTGGCCATGGCAATCGAGCAGCAGAGCGCCTTGGCGCGGATTTCGTCGTACAGCTTGCCTCTTTGCAAGGCAGTGAGTTTTTTCGAGTCGGCAAGACCTTTGATAGGCTTCAAATCATCCAGAATCACCGCTGCCGCCACAACTGGTCCCATGAGAGGGCCGCGTCCCGCCTCGTCCACGCCCGCAATTAAACCCGGCACGTCCCATGACAAAACGACCTGCTCAGTAACCAAGAATTTTTTCGATGGCATCAGTGGCTAATTGGGATGTGTTGCGCAGCAGCTCGGTGTGCAAACGGGTAAAGCGTTGTTCCAAAGCGGATATTTTGGCAGGCTCGCGTGCCTTGGTGTTGACCCATTGCAAAACGGCATCGGCAAGAGCTTGCGGCGTGGCGGCATCTTGTAGCAGCTCGGGCACAACAAATTCTTCACACAAAATATTTGGCAACCCGACCCAGGGCTGCAATTTTTTGCGCTGCATGATGCGCCATGACAGCCAGTTCATGTTGTAAGCAATCACCATCGGACGCTTGAAAAGAGCGGCCTCCAGCGTGGCGGTGCCGCTGGCAATCAGCGTCACGTCGCAGGCGGCAAGTGCAGTGTGCGACTGGCCATCGAGTATTTGCAAATCGGCTCGCACGCCAACATCATCTGCCACAAGCTCAATCATGGCCTTTAACGAAGGAATGGCAGGTACTATGAATTTAATAGCTGGTTCCGCCCGTTTAATAAGGGCTGCAGCCTGAAAAAACCTCTTGGTAAGGTACTGTATTTCAGATTTTCGGCTACCTGGCAAGATGGCAACAACGGTATCCGCATCGTTCAAACCCAACATGGCGCGTGCTGCTGCCCGGTCTGGCTGCATCGGGATGACATTGGCCAGTGGGTGGCCAACGTAGGTCGCGGCAATGCCATGCTTGGCCAGCAAGGCCACTTCAAACGGAAAAATACACAGCACGTGGTCCACACTGCGGCGGATTTTTTCAACCCTGTCGGCGCGCCAGGCCCAGATTGACGGACTGACGAAATGCACGGTCTTGATGCCTTTGGCTTTTAGCGCAGCTTCCAGGTCAAGATTGAAGTCCGGCGCATCAACACCAATGAAAATATCAGGCGAATTGGCCAGCAAGCGCTTTTTGAGTTGTTCACGTACGCCAACGATCTCGCGGTAATGGCGCAGTACTTCAACATAACCACGCACAGCCAGTTTGTCGCTGGGCCACCAGGCATCGAAACCCATTTGAGCCATGTGCGAACCACCAATGCCAAAAGACTGCAAATTTGGCCAACGAGTTTTTAGCCCGCCAAGTAAAAGTCCAGCCAATAAATCACCGGAGGTTTCACCCGCAACCATCGCCACAGTTGGCGCTTTCTGCATCGAGAGCTACCTGACGATACCGCGCTGCGGCGACGTTTGCTCTAAAAACGAGAGCATCATGCGCACGTCGGGTGCTGATTCAGGGTATTTTTCAGTCAAGCCAGCAATCTGCAGTTGCGCTGCATCGAGTGTCAAATCCTCACGATACAAAGCTTTGTGCATGGCCTTGACGGCAGCAATCCGCTCTGGTGAAAAGCCGCGCCTGCGAAGGCCTTCAAAATTCATGGTGCGCGCCTCAGCGGGCTGGCCCTGCGACGTGACGAAAGGTGGCAAATCGGCAAAGAGCAACGAGCACATGGCCGTCATGCTGTGCGCGCCCAGCCGTACAAACTGGTGCACCACCGTAAAGCCGCCGAGGATGACCCAGTCACCCACATGCACGTGACCAGCGAGCTGCGAATTGTTGGCAAAAATCGTGTGGCTACCGACCTGGCAGTCGTGCGCCAGATGCACGTAAGCCATGATCCAGTTGTCATTGCCAACGCGTGTTACGCCCACGTCACCCGGTGAGCCAATATTGAACGTACAAAACTCACGTATGGTGTTGCGATCGCCAATGACCAGCTCGCACGGCTCGCCTGCATATTTTTTGTCCTGCGGTATCGCGCCCAGAGAATTGAATTGAAAGATGCGGTTGTCTGCACCAATCGTCGTGTGACCTTCAATGACGCAATGCGCCCCTATGGTGGTGCCTGGCCCAACCTTCACATCAGGGCCAATAACCGTGTACGGACCTACGCTGACAGAGCTGTCGAGCCCGGCGCGTGCATCAACGACTGCAGTCGCGTGAATACCCATCATGTCCACCGCGCTTTCAGGCAATCGTCCGCATGGTACACATGAGTTGTGCCTCACAAGCGATGTTCTCGCCGACACGGGTAACACCGGTGAATTTGAAAATGCCGGCCTTCATGCGATCAAGCGTGACATCCATGATGAGCTGGTCGCCGGGTTCTATCGGGCGTTTGAAACGTGCACCGTCGATACCCGCAAAGTAATAAACTGTTTTGTCGTCTGGGGCCTGTCCCAACATATCGAAGGCCAGCAGAGCGGCGGCTTGCGCCATGGCCTCCAGCATCAACACACCCGGCATGACCGGGCGGTGGGGGAAATGGCCCATGAAAAAAGGCTCATTGATGGTGACGTTCTTCAACGCTTTGATGCGTTTGCCCTTTTCAATTTCAAGCACCCGGTCAACCAGCAAGAAAGGGTAACGGTGCGGTAATTGCTTCAAAATTTGGTGAATATCCATCATGATTTTTCTTCTTTAAACGCCGTTGGTACGATTGCTTTTTCAACCTGCTTTAGTCTGTCGCGTAGCGTGTGCAACTGCTTGAGTGTGGCAGCATTTTTTTCCCAAGAGGCATTGTCGTCGATGGGGAAAAGTCCAGTGTAGTTTCCCGCTTTCAAAATCGAACGCGTCACCACCGAAGCAGCAGAAACATGAACGTGATCTGCAAGCGTCAAATGGCCCAACACCACCGCACCGCCCCCTATCGTGCAGTGCGCGCCAATGGTGGCACTGCCGGCCACACCTACACAGCCCGCAAGAGCTGAATGCGCGCCAATCTGTACGTTGTGACCAATTTGAATCAGGTTGTCGAGCTTGACGCCGTCTTCAATCACGGTGTCTTGCAAAGCGCCCCTGTCAATGCAGGTGTTGGCGCCAATTTCAACGTCGTTACCGATACGCACTCGGCCCAGTTGTTCAATTTTTTCCCAGCGCCCATCATGCGGCGCAAAACCAAAACCGTCGGCACCTATCACAACACCAGAATGAACAATACAACGCTCGCCTATGCTACAGCTGCCCCCAAGCGTCACGCGGGCCGACAGGTGGCTGTCTGCACCTACCACGCTGTTTGGCCCCAGCACGCAATGCTCGCCGACATGCACGCCAGCCGCAACGACAGCACCTGCTGCCACACAGGCGAAGGCACCCACAGACGCAGTGGGTGCGACAAACGCCAGCGAATCTATGAAGGCACTCGGATGGATCACAGGAGGAGCGTCAAGGCTGTGATGGCGTTTCCAGAGTTGGGTAATACGCGCGAAATAGTAGTAAGGGTCATCGACAACAATACAGGTGCCACGCTCAATAGCGGCTTGCTCTGCTGCCAAACCCACCACCACACAGCCAGCTTTTGACTGGGCCAGCTTGCTGGCGTATTTTGGATGACTCAGAAAAGTCAGGTCATGCAGACCAGCCGTCTCAAGCGACGACAAGCCGTGAATCATCAGTTCGGGGTTGCCCAATAACCGGGCATTGAAATCGCCAGCCAGTGAATCAAAAATGGCCGCGAGTTTGAGTGTCATGCTGCACTTGGTCCGCAACAGACGCGGATACGTCGTCGACTACCTGCCGCTACCGGCATTCAACGACTTGAGCACTTTGTCAGTGATGTCGTGCTTGGGATTCACGTAAACAGCTTCCTGAATAATCAGGTCATATTTTTCGGCTTCTGCAAGTGCTTTAACCACTTTGTTGGCGCGCTCGATAACCTGTTGCAACTCTTCGTTTTTACGGGCATTCAGGTCTTCCTGAAACTCGCGACGCTTGCGCTGAAAATCCCTGTCCTGGTCAACCAGCTGCTTTTGGCGGGTGGTACGCTGGCTTTCAGAAAGCGTTGGTGCCTCCCGCTCGAATTTATCGGACAAAGTTTTGAACTGTGTCGCAATATCGTTCAAGTCTTTTTCACGTTTGCCAAATTCCTGCTCAAGCTTGGTTTGGGCCGTTTTGGCAGAATTTGCTTCGCGGAAAATCCGGTCAAGATTGACAATCCCGACCTTGAACTCCTGCGCACTGGCGTAAAAACCAGCCAGCGCAATCATGGAACCCAAAAGTAATTTGCGTGAGATATTCATCATTAGAAGGATGTACCGATTTGGAATTGGAAGCGCTCTATTCTATCGCCAACTTTTTTACGCAGAGGATTGGCAATGCCGAGACGCAAAGGGCCGACGGGTGATATCCAGCTCACGCCTATGCCATAAGACGCGCGCAGCTCGCTTAACTTGTAGGCGTCAAATTCACCAAAAACATTACCAACGTCAACAAAACCAAACATGCGCAAAGTTCGGTCATTTCCTGTACCTGGAAACGGCGCGATAAGCTCACCATTGAGCGTGATTTTCTTCGGCCCGCCAGTAGCAATGTTTGTGATGTCGCGCGGCCCCAGCGAGCCCTGCTGGAAACCCCGAACCGAACCAAGACCGCCTGATGAGAAATTTTTAAAGATCGGGAACGGACGGTTGTTCAAACCCTTTCCCCACCCGAATTCAGCATTTAAGGCAATGGTAAATTGCTTGTTTAAAGGGAGGTATTGTTGAGCCTGGAAATTACTGCGCAGGTATCGCGCATCACCAGCAACCCCCCACTCCCCAAAAGCACGCAGGTATCGACCTTTGGTCGGCACCAGTGCACTGTCTCTGCTGTCTCGTGACCAGCCAATGGTCAAGGGAATTGAGCTGCTGCTCAAACCAAACTGATTGACATAGTTTTGATAGGTCACCGGCAGGGCGTTGATGCCACGCTCAACTGTCAGTCTTTCGTAGCCGCTACCAAAGTAAACGGTGTCCAACTCAGTAAACGGCACACCAAAGCGGATGCTGGCCCCGGTCGTTTTCAAACCATAGTCGCCCCCCTGGCCGTCCAGGGGGCGGGAGGTCCGGCGATAAACGTCAAACGAACGGGAAACGCCATCAGCAGTGAAATAAGGATCCACGGTGCTCAAAACAAGCTGACGATTGATCTTGCTGGTGTTGACCTCAATGCCCAGATAATTACCCGAACCGAAAACATTTTCCTGCTTGACCCCAAAACTCAAAGAAAGTTTTTCGGAGCTGGAGAAGCCGGCACCCAGCTGCAGGTTGCCGGTTGGTTTTTCAACCACATTGACAGAAATATCGACCTGATCAACGGTCCCACTGACTTCCTGGGTATCGACCGTGACATCCGTGAAGAAGCCCAAACGGTCTACACGGTCCCGGGACAACTTGATTTTGTCACCGTCGTACCAGGACGATTCGAATTGGCGAAACTCACGCCTGACAACCTGATCTCGGGTTCTGCTATTGCCAACAACATTGATGCGCCTTACATAGGCACGGCGTGAAGGTTCGCCCTGCAAGACAAAAGCAACCCGATTGTTGATTCTGTCAATTTCAGGCACGGCATCTACCTTGGCGAATGCAAAACCAAAGGTACCAAAGTAATCGGTGAAGGCCTTGGTCGTCTCGGCAACTGTGTCGGCGTTGTAGGCTTGCCCAGGTTTGATGGTGACCAGCGACTTGAACTCTTCGTCCTTGCCCAGATAGTTGCCTTCGAGTTTGATACCAGAAACCACAAATCGCTCACCCTCTGTCACGTTGATGGTGATGCTGACGTCCTGCTTGTCTGGTGAAATGGCGACTTGCGTCGAATCCACCTTGAACTCAAGATAACCACGTGCCAGGTAATAGGACCGCATGGTTTCAATGTCCGCATTGAGTTTGGCGCGTGAGTAACGGTTGGCCTTGGTGTACCAGCTCATCCATCCGCCGGTGTCCAGGTCAAATAAACCGCGTATCGTTGACTCGCTAAAAGCCTTGTTGCCGACGATACGTATGTCCTTGATCTTGGCCGTATCACCTTCAACCACGTTGAAAGACAAATTAACACGATTGCGCTCAATTGGCGTTACTGTGATGAGCATCTCTGCGCCATACATGCTGCGGTTGATGTACTGCCGTTTAAGCTCCTGCTCCGCCTTGTCGGCAAGTGCCTTGTCAAAAGGCTGACCTTCTGAGAGTCCGATTTCACGAAGCGCCTTTTTGAGAACATCCTTGTCGAATTCTTTGGCCCCAACAAAATTGACATCTGCAATCGTGGGACGCTCTTCAACAATAACGACCAGCACATCACCTACAACTTCAAGCCGCACATCCTTGAAGAGCCCCAGACCAAACAAGGCACGAATAGCGCTTGCACCCTTGTCGTCGTTATAGGTTTCGCCCACACGAAAAGGCAGCGAAGCAAATATGGTACCCGGCTCAACCCGCTGCAAGCCTTCAACCCGGATGTCCCGAACGGTAAAAGGATCAACAGCCCAAGCCGCATGGGCCATGAGCAAACTGGCCGCAACGGCATAGACAGCTCGAAATTTGAAACGGTTGGATTGATTGGGGGTTTTTTGCATGAATTTTTTGGATTTTTGCGCGTTTGAATATTGGCTCAAATGCACTTGAAGACTAGCCAAAGAGCCGGGTGACATCGTTAAACAAAGCTACTGACATCATGCACAGGAGCACTGCAATGCCACCACGCTGCAGTCCCTCCATCCAGGCTTGGGAAACAGTCCGGCCGGTCGTGCCCTCCCAAAGATAATACATCAGGTGCCCCCCATCCAAAATCGGCAAAGGCAGTAAATTAAGGACGCCCAAGCTGACGCTTATCAGTGCCAAAAACAGCAAATACGCGCTCCAGCCCAAGCTGGCTGACTTGCCCGCATAGTCTGCAATGGTCAGCGGTCCACTCAAATTTTTCAGAGATGCCTGACCGATCACCATTTTGCCGATCATCTTCAGGGTTAAAACCGACACCTCCCACGTGCGAACCATTCCTTGCCACATGCCGCTGAACAAGCCATAACGTACCGTCACCATTTGGGCAGGCGCACCGACGTAAGCGCCAATGCGTCCAGCAACGACTTTTCCGTCCTGCCGGACATCGGGCGTAACGGCAAGAGTCAACATTTGCCCAGCGCGCAGGATTTGCCAGGTTTGCACCGTGCTCTGGGGCGCGGTAGCACCATTGGGTTGCGCCGCTCCGCGTATCGTCTCGCGTAATTGCTGGGCATCCACAATAATGCTGTCGCCCACCCTGCGCACAACGTCGCCAGAGAGCAGTCCGGCTTTTTGGGCAGCACCACCCGCCATCACATCGCCGATGACTGGCTGCGTCCAAGGGCCCAGAATGCCGATTTTCCGAAACAGCTGTGCATCAGCATCGCTGGCGTTTAACTCTGCAAGCTTGAGCACGAGCTCCTGCGTGGGCGCATTCGCGGACCCGACGAGCGCTGGTTTGCCTGCCATGTTGGCGCTAACTGCCAGCCGCACATTGCGGCCATTGAGCGCGCCTTGCGTCAAGCGCCAGCGCAGATCTTCAAATGAGCGAACATCTTCCAGAGGCTCACCGTCAAACGCAGCCTGTTGCACCAGTTCTTCGCCGCGCAAACCGGCACGCTCGGCGATCGAGCCAGGCACTGGGCTGGCCAACAAAGCTCGGGGTTCCTGCAAGCCAATCCAGTTAACAATGCTGTACAGCAATATGGCCAGAAGCAAATTGGCTATCGGTCCAGCCGCGACAACCGCTGCCCGATACCTTAAAGGCTGGGTATTGAAAGCCAGGTGACGCTCGTCAGCATTGACAGGTGCCTCACGCTCGTCGAGCATCTTGACGTAACCACCCAAAGGCAGCATGCCAATAGAAAACTCTGTGGGTTTGCCTTTGAGACGCCATGTGTAGATGGGTTTGCCAAAGCCTATGGAGAACTTGAGAACCTTGATGCCGCAAGCTACCGCCACCCGGTAATGACCGTACTCATGTACTGCAATCAGCAGCGCAAGCGCCACAATAAAAGCCAGCAATGTCAGCATGTCAAGACTCCAGATGTTTTGTGATGTCAGCAGCACGCAGCCGTGCCCTGGTGTCAAGCTCGAGCAAGTCGTCGATACCCGTTATAACAGTCGCATCCACTGCGTCAAGCGTCGCGCGGTTAACTGTGTGAATCTGGTCGAAGCGGATCTGTTTTTCCAGAAAAGCAGCGACTGCCACCTCATTGGCCGCATTCAGGATGGCCGTCGTAGCCGCAGGGGCCGCAAGTGCTTCCCAGGCCAATTGGAGGCCAGGAAAGCGCTGGAGGTCCGGCACCTCAAATGTCATGCTGGTCAGCGTCTTGAAATCAAGCGCTTTGGCACCCGAGGCAATCCTGCCGGGCCAGGCCAGACCGTAGGCGATAGGCACCCGCATGTCCGGTGTTCCAAGTTGTGCAACCACAGAGGTATCAAGGTATTGCACCATTGAGTGAACGATGCTCTGCGGGTGAATCACCACCTCGATTTGTTCTGGCTTGAGATTAAACAGGTATTTGGCCTCAATAACTTCGAGTACCTTGTTCATCATGGTGGCGGAGTCGACTGAAATCTTGCGGCCCATCACCCAGTTAGGGTGCGCGCAAGCCTGGTCTGGCGTGACATCCCGCAGGCTAGCAAGCGCGCGCGTGCGAAACGGCCCACCAGAAGCCGTCAAAATAATTTTTTCAACGCGCGCAGCCCAGGTCGCCGGGTCTTCTGGCAACGACTGAAATATCGCCGAATGCTCACTGTCGATAGGCAGCAACTGTGCGCCACCAGAGCGCACAGCTTGCATGAATACCTCGCCGCCCACAACAAGCGCCTCTTTGTTGGCCAGCAACAGGCGTTTACCCGACCGCGCGGCTGCCATGCAGGAACGCAAGCCAGCAGCACCCACAATCGCAGCCATCACGGCATCGACATCGGCATGGGATGCAATGATTTCAAGCGCATCTTTTGCATCCAGAACTTCAGTAGCAAGGCCGTTCTGTTTTAATTTTTCGGCCAGTTGCAGTGCATGCGGCCTGCTCGCCATCACCGCATAGCGCGGCTTGAACTGCATGCACTGCGCCAGCATCAGGTCAGTCTGCGTAGCCGCACTCAGCGCAAACACCTCAAAACGATCAGGATGAGCGGCAATCACGTCAAGCGTATTGACCCCCACTGACCCGGTAGAGCCAAGAACAGTAATACGCTGCTTTTTAAGAGTCATGTCCATCTAAAAATTGACCAGCATCATCGCCAGCGGCAAGGCGGGCAACAGCGCGTCTACCCGGTCAAGTACGCCACCATGTCCGGGCAACAGACCGCTTGAATCCTTGACACCAACGCTGCGTTTGATCAGCGATTCCACCAGGTCACCGACCACACTCATGGCTGCTAAAAAAACCACGGCAACCAGCAACACGACCGTACCATGCTGCAACCACAAACGCGCGTACAGGCTGCCGCTGAAAACAGTCGTACCACCAAACTGATCAAGAACGACCCAGAGCACAGACAGCACGATCACGCCCGCCATACCCCCCCAGACACCCTCCCAGCTTTTGCCAGGGCTAATGGCAGGTGCCAATTTGCCTTTGGTGAAGCGCCCGCCAAATGCGCGTCCAGCGGCATACGCAAAAATATCAGCCACCCACACCAGCAGCAAAATTGACAATAAAAATTGAATGCCGATCACGCGTGCCTGCGCAACTGCCAGCCACGCGAGCCACAACGCAGCCATACCGCCCAGTAAACGAACAGTTCTTGGAATACGGGACCAGCCAGCAACACCCTGGCGCAAAAGCCAGGCACCCGCAAGCACCCAAGCGGCACCCGCCAGCGTCCAGAGCATGGGCAACGGCTTATCCAGGAGGCCTGCATACCAGGTCAGGCCGCAAAGTAAAACGGACACCAAAGCCAGTAACAATGAAACTGACTGGTTGCAGGCATTCAACCGCCCCCATTCCCAGGCACCCGCAGCAATCAGCACCAGCGCGACGGCACAAAATGGCCAGGGTTTGGCATAAAAAAGGGCCGGCAACAAAATGGCCAGCAACACAATCGCCGTGATCACGCGTTGTTTGAGCATCAGGCTGCTTTCACGGTATGGGCCTGAGTATGGGCGTTTCCTGTGCGCGCTTTAGCATCGTTTTTGAGCTGCGCAGATGTCTGGCCAAAGCGCCTTTCGCGGCCATTAAAAAAAGCGATGGCTTCATCCAGTGCGGCCGCATCAAAGTCCGGCCAGAGCTTGTCGGAGAAATGTAATTCCGAGTATGCCGCCTGCCACAACATAAAGTTGCTGATACGCAATTCACCTCCTGTGCGAATCAGCAGATCAGGGTCTGGCACGTGGGCCAGCGCCATGGCGCGGTCAAGCGACATTTCGGTGATGGGCTCGCCGCGGCTCACCAGCTTTTGTGCGGCCTGTGCAATGTCCCAACGCCCGCCATAGTTGAAACATACATTGAGGATGAGCCGGGAATTGTCAGACGTATCGGACTCTGCCTGTAACAAACCCGCTTGAACCTTGCTGGAGAGTTGCTGCCGGTCACCCGCAAAATGCATCCGGACACCATGGGCCTGCAGGCGCGGAACCTCCCGGGACAATGCCATGCCCAAGAGGTCCATCAAACCTGAGACTTCTTCGGCAGGCCGGTTCCAGTTTTCAGATGAGAAAGCGAACACCGTCAACACGGCAATGCCGCGATCAATACAGGCCTGCACACAAGCCCGCAATGCATCAACCCCTTGCTTGTGCCCAGCTATACGCGGCAGAAACCGCTTGGTCGCCCAACGGCCATTGCCATCCATGACGATGGCCACGTGATGCGGCGCAGCGGGTGCAATTGGCAATGTCATGCTTGAAACGTCAAACCACTGTCACTCTGGCTTACACAGCCATGATGTCTTGCTCTTTACCCGATACCAGCTTGTCGACATCGGCAATAAAGCGGTCGGTAAATTTTTGCACCTCATCATGGGTGCGACGCTCATCATCTTCTGATGCCAGCTTGTCTTTTACCAGTTTTTTAACGCCATCATTGGCGTCCCGGCGCAAGTTGCGAATGGACACCTTGGCGTGCTCGCCTTCACCACGAACGACTTTGGTAAGCTCTTTGCGGCGCTCCTCAGTCATGGCAGGCATGGGCACGCGAATCAGGTCGCCCTGGGCTGCAGGATTCAAGCCGAGATCTGAATCACGAATGGCTTTTTCAATTTTCGCGCCCATGCCTTTTTCCCATGGGGAAACACTGATGGTGCGCGCATCGAGCAAAGACACATTTGCAACCTGGCTGATGGGCACCATGGCGCCGTAGTAATCAACCTGCACGGTATCCAGCAAGCCAGGGTTGGCGCGGCCGGTACGGATTTTGGTCAACCCATTTTTAAACGAGTCAATCGACTGCTGCATTTTTTGCTCGGCGGTCGATTTGATGTCAGATATGCTCATGGTTCAAACTCCGGATATTGAATTTAAAAAGCTGCTGTATAAGCCCCATCAGACGTGAACCAGGGTACCTTCGTCTTCACCCATCACCACACGCTTGAGCGCCCCATGCTTGAAGATGCTGAACACCTTGAGCGGCAGCTTCTGGTCGCGACACAGCGCGAAAGCTGTGGCATCCATCACCTCGAGATTTTTACCCATGGCTTCATCAAACGTGATGCTGGTATATCGCGTTGCGTTGGGGTCTTTTTTCGGGTCAGCAGAATACACACCATCAACTTTGGTGGCCTTCAGCACAATTTCAGCGCCGATTTCAGCGCCGCGCAAGGCAGCAGCCGTATCGGTCGTGAAAAACGGGTTGCCCGTGCCAGCAGCAAAAATGACCACTTTGCCTTCTTCCAGATACTGTAGCGCTTTGGGCCTGACGTAGGGCTCAACCACACGCTCAATGGCAATTGCCGACATCACGCGAGCGATCAAGCCAGCTTTGTCCATGGTGTCGCCCAATGCCAGGGCGTTCATGACCGTGGCCAACATGCCCATGTAGTCAGCAGTGGCACGGTCCATACCGACCGAGCCGCCCGCCACACCGCGAAAAATGTTGCCGCCGCCAATCACCACCGCCACTTCAACACCCATGCGGGTGATTTCAGCAATCTCTTCAACCATGCGCACAATCGTCGCACGGTTGATGCCGAAGGCGTCGTCGCCCATCAAGGCCTCACCTGACAGTTTTAACAAGATTCGCTTGTAGGCTGGCTTGTACTCTGGCATCTTCGGCACTTTCTGGCGTTGGGTTGGTGGTAAGTTTAGCGGCCTTCCGGCTGGATCAAAGCGTTTAAGCAGCTTTGGCGGCCGCAATTTGCGCAGCCACTTCAGCAGCAAAGTCATCGACTTTTTTCTCAATGCCCTCGCCCACCACATACAGGGTGAAGGACTTGACGGCTGTGGCTTTTTCTTTGAGCATTTGCTCAACCGTTTGTTTGTCGTTTTTCACGAAGGTCTGGTTGTGCAGGCTGACTTCTTTCAGGTACTTTTGCACGCCACCTTCAATGCGCTTGGCAACAATTTCAGCAGACTGCACAGGCTTGCCCGCAGCGGTGGCCACATTGGCATCTTCTGCAGCTTTGGCCGCAGCGACTGAACGCTCGCGCGCCACCAGCTCGGCAGGCACCTGGTCGCTGGAGAGCGACACGGGCTTCATGGCAGCGACGTGCATGGCAACATCTTTGGCGGCGGCTTCGTCGCCATCAAACTCCACCACCACACCGATGCGGGTGCCGTGCAGGTAAGAAGCCAATTTACCGCTTGCAAAGCGTTGAAAGCGGCGCACCGACATGTTCTCGCCAATTTTGCCAATCAGGCCCTTGCGCACGTCTTCAACTGTTGGGCCAAAACCGTCAAGCGTCAAGGGCATGGCGCCAATCGCCGCCACGTCAGCCGGGTTGTTTTTAACAATGCCAACGGCTACGGCATCCGTAAATGCCAAGAAGCTGTCGTTCTTGGTCACAAAGTCGGTTTCGCAATTGATCTCAACCAGCGCACCGACACCACCTTCGGTGTGGTACGCAATCACGCCTTCGGCTGTAATACGTGAAGCAGCCTTGCCAGCCTTGTTGCCCAACTTGACGCGCAGGATTTCTTCGGCTTTTTCAAAATTGCCATCCGCCTCAGTCAGCGCTTTTTTGCACTCCATCATGGGAGCATCGGTTTTGGCGCGCAACTCGGCGACCATGCTTGCAGTAATTGCCATTTTCAATTCTCTCGGTTTATCTTTAACTTGTAAAAAAGGGGCTACGCGAGCCCCCCTTGTTTTACGTTAAGCACGTCCAGCGCGTATCACGCAAGCCGGGCTTATTTAAGCAGCAGCGACTTCCACGAATTCGTCTTTGCTCTCAGGCTGAACCATTTTGACCACTTCGCTGGTCGCGTTGGCGCGACCTTCAATGATGGCGTCTGCAATGCCGCGTGCGTACAGCGCAACAGCTTTTGACGAGTCATCGTTGCCCGGAATCACGTAATCGATACCAATCGGTGAGTGGTTGGAGTCCACCACACCAATCAACGGGATACCAAGCTTTTTGGCTTCCAGGATCGCGATTTTGTGGAAACCCACGTCAATCACGAAAATGGCATCTGGCAGGGCTGCCATGTCCTGAATGCCGCCGATGTCTTTTTCAAGCTTTTCGATTTCACGCTTGAAGGTAAGCTGTTCTTTTTTGCTGATGGTGTCCAGACCAGCTTCTTGCTGGGCCTTCATCTCTTTCAGGCGTTTGATGGATGTTTTGACCGTTTTGAAGTTGGTCAACATGCCGCCCAGCCAGCGCTGGTCAACAAAAGGAACACCTGCACGCTTGGCTTCCATGGCCACGGTTTCGCGCGCCTGGCGCTTGGTGCCGACCATCAGGATGGTGCCGCGGTTAGCCGACAACTGCTTGGCGAACTTCATCGCCTCGTTGTACATCGGCAGCGATTTCTCGAGGTTGATGATGTGAATACGGTTGCGATGGCCGAAGATGTACGGCGCCATCTTGGGGTCCCAGAAGCGGGTTTGGTGGCCAAAGTGGACGCCGGCTTCCAGCATTTCGCGCATGGTGGTTGACATAGTAATACTCCAAAGGTTGTGTCTAAAATCAGCGCTTATCGCCGGGAATAATTTCCCTGCAACACCTTGAATGGCTGATTTGCGATTAGCTTGCAAAACGACACATTCGTCATCTGCAAAGCCAATCGATTATAGCACCCCAAAGCGCCCCATCCATGACCTCAACGCCCACTCACCCGACTGACATGCACGCGGTTTCTACCAGCCATGCTTGCCGCCACGTTTACATGCCGGGCTATATGCCAAGTGATGCACCCAGCGATGCGCCCACCAAGGCGCAAATTGGCACTGCCGGGCCACTGGCGGGTATGACCGTGTCCATCAAAGACCTGTTTGATGTTGCCGGTCAGGTCACAAAAGCTGGATCAACCGTGCTGACAAACGCCCCCGCCGCCACAGCAGACTGCCCCGCTGTGGCGCGGCTGCGGGCTGCAGACGCCATTCTGGCAGGCCGCACCAACATGGTCGAGTTTGCGTTTTCAGGCGTCGGCATCAACCCTCATTACGGCACGCCCGTTAACCCGGCTGACACGACGGTTGAACGCATTCCTGGCGGCTCGTCGTCTGGCGCGGCAGTCTCGGTAGCGACAGGTGCAGCGCGCGCAGGCCTGGGCTCAGACACAGGCGGCTCGATCCGTATTCCCGCAGCATTGTGCGGTATTGTTGGCTTCAAGAGCACCGCGCGGTTGGTGCCCACCACAGGTGCCCTGCCCTTGTCGACCAGCCTGGACACGGTTTGCGCCGTAACCCGCTCAGTGCGCGACGCAGTCACCGTGCATGAGGTTTTGGCGGCGCGCAGCGTCAAACTGCCAGGAAAACCGCTGGCAAATTGCCGCTTTGCCATAGCCCGGACACTGATGCAAGACAGCCTGGACAACACGGTAGCCAGCGCGTTTGAACGCACTCTCAAACTGCTGCGATTGTCAGGCGCGCAAATTGAAGAAATCGACTTGAGCGAGATCAGCGAACTTGCCAGCATCAACGCCACAGGCGGTTTGTCTGCCGCAGAGAGCTACGCCTGGCACCGCAAATTGATAGCCACCCACCAAGCCGACTACGACCCACGCGTGGCGATGCGCATTTTGCGGGGCGCCAGCATGACCGCCTATGAGTACATCGACCTGCTGGCAGCCAGAGCGCAATGGATAAACCGCACGGCATCGCGCCTGCAAGGTTTCGACGCTGTGTTGTCACCCACCGTGCCCATCGTTGCACCGCCAATTGCCACCGTGTTGAACGACGATGCCGAATTTTTCCGCGTCAACGGCCTGTTGCTGCGCAATACGGCGGTGGTCAACATGCTGGACGGCTGCGGCATCTCCCTGCCCTGCCAAAGCCCTGACGAATTACCCGTTGGTCTCATGCTTTGGCATGCGGCGCTGCATGACGACACGGTGCTTGATGCGGCCTTGCAAGTTGAATCAGCGCTGATCAAAGCACTACTAAATTAATAGCTGCTCGCGCCCGAATCTATTGGGCTCAAAGCATTTTTAATACCTGAAAACGATTAAAAAACAATGAATTTAGCCATTTTCAAGCCACTCAAGCGTTCAAAAGTCTTATGAAAATTGCCGTCATAGGCGCCGGCATTATCGGCATCACCACGGCGTACGAGCTGGCCGTCGATGGCCATGAGGTCACCGTGTTTGAACGCCGGGGCGCTGCCGCTGAAGAAACCAGCTTTGCCAACGCAGGTGTGGTGGCACCCGGTTCCGTTACCCCATGGGCATCGCCTGGCATGCCGGGCAAGGTGTTGGGCAATCTGCTCAGCCGCCATTCGGCTGTCAAGATCGGTTTGCCGCTTTCAAGCGGTGACCTGGCCTGGATGTGGAAATGGTGGCGCGCCTGCAAACTGGAAACGTATCTGGCCAACCGAGCCCGCCTGCAGCGCCTGGCCTTTTACAGCCGCGAACGCCTGCACCACCTGACAGCCGAGTTGCAACTGGACTACGACCGCGCAGAAGGCTACACCGTGCTGTTGCGCAGTGAAAAAGACAGCCGTCTGGTGCAACCCGGCTTGCAGGTACTGCGTGATGCAGGCGTGGCCTTCAGTGAAATCAATGCCCAAGCGGTGCGCAAAATTGAACCAGCGATTAACCCGGACACTGAATTTTTAGGCGGCATACACCTACCCAACGATGAAGTGGCCAATTGCCGCCAGTTTGCGCTGCTGCTGAAGGACGTGGCACGCAACTTGGGCGTTGATTTCCAATTTAATACGACGGTAGCCCAATTAAATCGGGCGCAAGCAGCTACTATATTAATAGCAGGCGACAACGCACCCCGCCAGTTTGACCGGGTGGTGATGTGCGCCGGCTTGGCATCTGCTGCGCTTTTAAAACCATTGGGTCTCAATATTCCCATGGCGGCGGTGTACGGCTACTCCATCAGCGCGCCGATACGTGAGCCGCTGAATGCACCGCGCAGCGCCTTGATGGACGAGCGCTACAAGGTTGCCATTTCACGGCTGGGCAACCGGGTACGCGTGGCAGGCAGCGCAGAGATTGGCGGCAGTTTGAACAAAAACCGCGCCTCTTCCGTTCAAACCCTCTACAAAGTACTGCACGACTGGTTTCCGGGCGCTGCGCAAAATGCCAACACGGGGGCCAGCGTGCAACTGTGGAAAGGCGCACGGCCCATGCTGCCTGATGGCCCGCCCCTGATTGGCGACAGCGGCGTTCCGGGACTGTGGCTTAACCTGGGCCACGGCTCCAGCGGCTGGGCGCTGAGCTGCGGTAGCGCACGGGCGCTGGCAGATGTGATGGCTGGGAAGGCTGCGGAAATTGATATGGAAGGCCTGGGCATCGCACGGTTGGGCTGAATCTGTAGTCCAGCGCCGCAAGTTTTGGCACTAATGCACAAAGCTTTGTAACTGACGTGAAAAGCGTCATGTACGGGCGTTAAAGTCGCGCTAGCCCGGCATGTTGTCAGGGCACAAATTTTTTGATTGGAATCATCATGGGCATGTTCAGTTTTATCAAGGAAGCTGGTGAAAAGCTTTTCGGCAAAGGCGAGGCCAAAGCAGCGCAAGAAGCCGCCGCCGCCGCACCAACACCCGAAAACATCGAAGCCCTCAGCAAAGCCGCTGGCGATGCGATTGAGACCTACATTGGCACCATGAATCTGGCCGTAGAAGGACTGGATGTCAGCTTTGACGCTACCAGCGGTGCAGTAACGGTGGCTGGCGTAGCGCCAGATCAAACCACCAAAGAAAAAGTGTTGCTGTGCTGCGGCAACGTGGCCTCGGTTGCATCGGTCAATGACATGATGACTGTCTCCAGCCCGGAGCCAGAGTCACAGATGTACATCGTCGTGAGCGGTGACAACCTGTCAAAAATCAGCAAACAGTTTTACGGCACGCCCAACAAATACCCGCAGATTTTTGAGGCCAACAAGCCCATGCTGACGCACCCGGACAAGATTTACCCAGGCCAGGTGCTGCGCATTCCAGCAGACGCATAAATACTGGTATTGGCTGTGATGCACAAAATCACCACCGCTCACAGCCAGCCGCTTTTTGATGTGGCCGCCACCCGCCGTATTGAGCAGCGCGTCACCAGCAACCTGCCGCCCCACACGCTGATGCAGCGGGCCGGCCTGGCAGTGGCTCGTTTGGCCCTTGCCATTGCACCGCATGCCCAATGCATCTGGGTGGCCTGTGGACCAGGCAACAACGGCGGTGACGGCTTTGAAGCTGCCGTGCACCTGCACCAATGGGGCAAACGTGTGGTGCTGACCTGGACAGGCACAGGCAAAAACGGTTTGCCGCCAGATGCCGAAGCGGCACGCAAACGCGTCGTGGCTGCTGGCATCACCTTTGCCAACGAACCTCCACCCGATTTTGATTTGTGCATCGATGCGCTTTTGGGAATTGGCGCAGAGCTTGACCCTGAGCGAGAAGGCACAGCGCTCATTTTGCAATGGCTGCAAGTGATGCAAGACAGTGCGGCAACCTGCCTTGCTGTCGATATACCAACGGGTTTGAATGCTGATACCGGGCGTTCTACCGCTACTAAATTAGTAGCTGCTTGCACCCGAATTCATTGGGATAAAGCGCGATTTACCCTCTCATTATTGACTTTAAAGCCCGGTTTATTCACCTTTGAAGGCCGTGACTGCGCTGGCGAGGTCTGGTTTGATGACCTGGGCGTTGGTGTGCCAGCGACCGATTCACCCAGCGCCTTGCTGCTGGGTGCAGACAGCGCAGTTGTGCCGCAACGCCTGCACAGCGCTCACAAAGGCAACTTTGGCGATGTCGCCATTCTGGGCGGCGAATCTACGGCCAGCAGCCACATGGCAGGTGCTGCGCTGTTGGCGGCCAGTGCAGCGCTGCATGCAGGTGCGGGCCGGGTGTTTGTGGCCTTGTTGGGCAGCAGCGGTTTGACTGTCGATCCATTCCAGCCAGAGCTGATGTTTCGCAGCCCGGACGCACTCGACCTGCGCAGCCAGGTGGTGGTGTGCGGTTGCGGTGGGGGTGAAGCCATCAAAGCAGTTTTGCACAATGTCTTGTCTGCAGCAACCCGATTGGTGCTGGATGCGGATGCCCTGAACGCGATAGCCAATGATGTGCAGCTTCAAAGTTTGCTCAAAGCCAGGGCTGCACGCGATAAACGTGGTTTTGCCACCGTGCTGACACCGCACCCGCTGGAGGCTGCACGCCTGTTGCGAACCACGACAGAACAGATTCAGTCTGACCGCCTCCAGGCTGCTGCGAAGTTGGCTGAGTTGTATCAGGCGGTGGTTGTTTTAAAAGGCTCTGGAACCGTCATAGCCGCGCCAGGCCAGACAAGCCGCATCAACTCAAGCGGCAATGCCCTGCTGGCGACAGCGGGCACAGGCGATGTGCTGGCCGGTATGGTGGGTGCCAACCTTGCCAGTGGCTTCACTGCTTTTGATGCTGCTACACGTGCTGTATTTGCGCATGGCCGCATCGCTGACGACTGGCTCGAAAAACGCTCTACAGAGGCACTGACAGCCTCCCGGCTGGCCGCTTCGATTTAGGTCAGCACCATCAAGCCGATTTGCAAAACCAATATCAGCACAATCGCAGACAAATCAATACCGCCGACAGATGGAATCACGCGCCGCAGCGGTGCAAGCAGCGGTTCAGTCAACCGCCCCAGCAAGCTATAGGCCGGTGAGCCGGGCTGCACCCAGGACAAAATAGCAAAACCAATGACCAAAATCATCATAGTTTGCAGCGCCACACGCAGCAGCATCTTGAAGGCAAAGGCCAACAGCGAGAGCAGCATCACGGGTGTTAACGCGGCCACGCCCAAGCCGCCCAAAATAAAAGTGAAAAGCACCAGCCAGATCAGCGCATAAGCAAGCGCGAACAACAGCGCCGCCAGCAAACTGGCCCAATCAATTTTGGACTGCGCCAGGGTTTTGGGCAGCATCAGGCGCAGCGGCTTGACCAGCCAGTCCGTCACCGCCATCACAAAAATGCCAGGCTGGGCACGCATGTTGACGCGCGTCCAGTTCATCCAGGCGCGCAGCAGCGCAGCGGCAATCAGCACGAAGAAAAAGCTTTCCAGCAGGAAGGATAAAACGCGAATCAGCACAGATTTTCCAATGTTAGTTGAAGTAAATTTCTGTTATCCCGGACTTGATCCGGGATTCATCCCACACCCGCATCGCACTGCACACCGACCGCCTGGATTGCGGCTCAAGGCCGCAATGACGGATCGTTTTCATCGACGTGGTTTTTTGCCTTGTTTGCGCCCGGCTTTGGAGGTCTTGCCCGCAGCTTTTTTAACCGACGCTTTCAAGGCCTGAATCGGCGACGGCAGCAAACCACCAGAGCCGCGGTCGCTTCGGCTTGACGACGAAGAATCCGAGCCCCGGCCTGCCCGATTGTGTGCTGCACCCGCACGCCGATTGCCCTTGTTGTCCCGTGCAACGCCGCGCTCTTGCGGCGGTAACTCATTCGCATGGCCGCCGGTCTTGTCCTTCATCGCCCTGTTCGTCACAGCCAACAATGATTCACCTTCATTGATCAGCCTGAAGTCAATCTTGCGGCCATCCAGGTCCACCCGGCTGACCTGCACCCGCACCCGCGTGCCAATCGCGTAGCGAATGCCGGTGCGCTCGCCGCGCAGTTCCTGTTTCGCCTCATCAAACCTGAAGTATTCGCCACCCAGCTCAGTAATGTGAACCAAGCCTTCAACGTACATCGCATCCAGCGTGACGAAGATGCCAAAACCGGTAGCCGCCGTGACAACGCCGCCAAACTCTTCACCCAGATGCTCGCGCATGTACTTGCATTTGAGCCAGGCTTCCACGTCACGGCTGGCCTCGTCGGCTCGGCGTTCGTTGGCACTGCAATGAAGCCCTGCCGCCTGCCAGGCCAGCTCGTCTGCGCTGGCTTTCTTTGGTTTTTGCTCTGGGTCTTTCACCCTTGATGCGAGGCGCTTGGACAACTTGGCTTCAGCCTCACCCGGCGTTGGCAGGCTGGGCAACTGGTATTTGGCTTTGTTCAGCACCGCCTTGATGACGCGGTGAACCAGCAAGTCAGGGTAACGGCGAATCGGGCTGGTGAAGTGCGTGTACGCCTCGTACGCCAGGCCAAAGTGGCCGCTGTTCATGGGCGTGTAAATCGCCTGCTGCATCGAGCGCAGCAGCATGGTGTGAATTTGCTGCGCATCAGGCCGGTCTTTGGTGGCTAGGGCGATTTTCTGGAACTCACCCGGCGTCGGGTCGTCGCTGATCGTCATGCCAATGCCTGCGGCCTTCAGATAGTTGCGCAGCATGTCCTTTTTCTCAGGCGTCGGGCCTTCGTGCACGCGGAACAAGCCCACGTGTTTGCTGCTGGCAATAAAGTCTGCCGAGCACACATTGGCCGCCAGCATGGCCTCTTCAATCAGGCGGTGCGCCACATTGCGGGTGCGGGGGATGATTTTTTCAATCCGGCCTGCTTCATCACACACGATTTGTGTTTCAGTGGTTTCAAAATCAACCGCGCCGCGCACGCCACGTTCTTTAAGCAGCGCCTGGTACACGTCATGCAAGTCAAGCAAATGGGGCACAAGCTCTTTGCGTTGCGCGGCTTCTGGCCCACGCGTGTTGGCCAAAATAGCGGCAACTTCGGTATAGGTAAAGCGCGCCTGGCTGAACATGACTGCCGGGTAAAACTGGTAAGCATGAACTTCGCCCTTTGCGGTCACTAGCATGTCGCACACCATGCACAAGCGTTCAACATTCGGGTTGAGCGAGCACAAACCGTTTGACAGCTTTTCAGGCAACATGGGGATCACCCGGCGCGGAAAGTACACACTGGTGGCGCGGTCGTAAGCGTCAATGTCAATGGCGCTGCCCGTTTCAACATAGTGGCTCACATCGGCAATGGCAACCAGCAGGCGCCAGCCCTTGCCTCGCCCCACTTTAACGGGTTCGCAATACACCGCATCGTCAAAATCCCGTGCGTCTTCGCCATCAATGGTGACAAGCGCAATGTCGGTCAAATCAACGCGGTTTTTCTTGTCCTGTGGGCGTACGGCATCTGGCAGCGTGCGGGCCAACGCCATCGCTTCATCTGAAAATTCATGCGGCACGCCATATTTGCGCACCGCAATTTCAATTTCCATGCCGGGGTCGTCAATCTCCCCCAGCACTTCCTTCACGCGGCCGACTGGCTGGCCAAACAATGCCGGCGGCTCGGTCAGTTGCACCACCACGACCTGCCCGGTTTTGGCCGATCCTGTTGCGCCCTTGGGGATCAGTACATCCTGACCGTAGCGTTTGTCTTCAGGCGCGACCAGCCAGACGCCGCTTTCTTGCAGCAGGCGGCCAATGATGGGGTTGGGAGATCGTTCAATGATCTCGGTAACGCGGCCCTCGGGCCGGTTTTTGCGGTCATGCCGGACGATGCGCGCCTTGACGCGGTCTTTGTGCAGCACGGCGCGCATTTCGTTGGGGGGCAGGTAAATGTCGGCCTCCCCGTCGTCGCGTTGCACAAAACCATGGCCATCACGGTGGCCAGAAACGATGCCCTCGAACTCTGCGAGGAGGCCAGATGCTGTGCTGGCATTGTGTTGAGTTGTTTTGATAAAAAGTCTCTTTAAAAGTTGTAGCTCGATTGCATTAAGTGCAACTCGCCAGATAAGTATGCCGCCTAAATATTTCAATCTGCGAGGCAATGGGCCGCTTTGGATAATGGTACACTCTAAGGCTTGCCCGGGTGGCGGAATTGGTAGACGCGCACGGTTCAGGTCCGTGTATCGCAAGATGTGGAGATTCGAGTTCTCTCCCGGGCACCACCAAAATTTTTGATGATTTATTTACAAAATCATTACAACAAGCCACTGAGATCCAGTGGCTTTTTTGTTGCCTGAACGGTTTTTTGGTCAGAACGGAACAGCGATGAGGTCGTGCCCCTGAACGCCCACAATCCGCGCCTTCGTAAACTCACCCACCTTCATGGTTTTGCTGATTTTCTCTGGTGCCAGCAGCTTCACCACACCATCAATCTCGGGCGCATCGGCATACGAGCGGCCCACGCCGCCTTTGCGGCCCAGCGCCGGGGCTGAATCAACCAGCACCTGCATGGTCGCGCCAATTCGGCTTTGCAGCTTTTGGCTGGACACAGCCTCAGCCACCGCCATAAAGCGCGCCCGGCGCTCTTCACGCAACTCAATTGGCAGCATGCCGGGAATATCGTTAGCCGTTGCGCCCGCCACAGCGCTGTACGCAAAGCACCCTGCGCGGTCAATTTTGGCTTCCTGCATAAAGTCAAGCAGGTGCTCAAATTCGGCCTCCGTCTCGCCCGGAAAGCCAGCAATAAACGTGCTGCGAATCACAATCTCTGGGCAAATCTCGCGCCAGCGTGCGATGCGCTCCAGGTTTTTTTCACCACTGGCGGGCCGCTTCATGCGTTTTAAAACATCCGGGTGGCTGTGCTGCAAGGGCACGTCCAGATACGGCAGTACCTTGCCAGTTGCCATCAGCGGCAAAACCTCGTCCACACTGGGGTAGGGGTACACATAATGCAAACGCACCCAGGCACCGTAGGGTTCGGCTATTTCGCCAAGTGCCTGTACCAGTTCCAGCATGCGGGTTTTGATCGGCTTGCCATCGTAAAACCCGGTGCGGTATTTCACATCAACGCCGTAGGCTGAAGTGTCCTGGCTGATGACCAACAGTTCCTTCACGCCGCCTTCAAACAGCGCGCGCGCTTCAACCAGCACATCGCCAATCGGACGCGACACCAGGTCACCGCGCATGGACGGGATGATGCAGAACGTGCAGCGGTGGTTGCAGCCTTCACTGATTTTCAGATACGCGTAGTGGCGTGGGGTGAGTTTGATACCCGCCACGCCAAACGAATTGGGGACCAGGTCAACAAACGGGTCATGTGGTTTGGGCAGGTTCAAATGCACCGCGTCCATCACTTCCTGTGTGGCGTGTGGGCCGGTCACGGCCAGTACGCTGGGGTGCATTTGCCGCACCATGTTGCCGCCGCCTTCGCCGGCTTTGGCACCCAGGCAGCCAGTGACAATGACCCGCCCATTAGCCGCAAGTGCCTCCCCAATCGTGTCCAGGCTTTCCTTGACGGCATCGTCAATAAAACCGCAGGTGTTGACGATAACGAGGTCAGCACCTTCAAATGTTTTGGAGGTCTGATAACCCTCAGCGCTCAACTGCGTGAGGATCAGCTCAGAATCCGTCAGCGCCTTGGGGCAGCCCAGGCTGACAAAGCCAACGCGGGGTGCGGGTTTGTGGGTGATCGGTGTGATGGGAGTGGGTGGGGAAATAACTGCGCTCATGGGCTCTATTGTCTCAGAGCCAACTCTTCTATCTTTTTAAGCCAAACGCTGACAGCATTTGCTCGCTTTGCTTTTGCATCTGCTCCTGCATTTGCGTAAAGGCACTCTTGGACTGCTCAACATAACTACCCATCATGCCCTGCATCATGGGGGACTGAACATTCATCAGTTTGGCCCAATTTTCAGGGCTCATGCCCTTGGATTGCTCGGCCATTTTGACCTGCAAATCCATAAAGCCCTGCACGTTTTTTTCAAGATAAGCGCCCATGAAACTTTGCATGGCGTTGCCGTAAAAACGGATGATATTGGCCAGCACGGCTTCAGTAAACATGGGCGCGCCGCCGGACTCTTCTTCCAGAATGATTTGAAGCAGGATGCTGCGCGTCAAATCGTCACTGGTTTTGGCGTCCACCACCACAAAGTGTGCGCTGTCCATCACCAGTTGCCGCACGTCCGTCAGGGTGATGTAGGTGGAGGTTTCAGTGTCATACAACCGCCGGTTCGGGTACTTTTTAATAACCCGTTCCTTGACAGGCGATTCGGCATGAGAAGCTTGGGAATCAAGAGTGGTTTTAATTTTTGGCACTGAACATTCCCGTAGATGAATCACCATGTCAACCACCAGCAACAGGCTGATGGGTTCATTACATTCTAAGGAAGTTTAAGCTTATGAAAATTGACCATATCTCTGGGTTTACCCTGCGATTGAGGGAAACCGAACCAGAAGATTGGTAGGCGCAATTGGACTCGAACCAACGACCCCCACCATGTCAAGGTGGTGCTCTAACCAGCTGAGCTATGCGCCTAAAGTCTAGCCTCACAGTATAGCAGATCACTTTCTGCGCGCTGACCGCACACCCACCACCCCTGCCACCACACCCAGCACCTGCTTGAGCCGGCCCGACTGCGCAACTTCAACCGTGAACGTCATCCACGCCGTGCCGCCTTTGTTGTCTTTCACTGATTGCGTCTGCACGCCAATCACATTCATTTTTTCTTTGGCAAACACTTCTGAAATGTCACGCAACAAGCCTTGCCTGTCTGATGCTTCAATCGCCACATCGACCGGGTAGGCCGCACCGTCGGCGTTTTTCGGGGCGTTCCATTCGACTTCAATCACCCGGTCTGGGCTGCCGCTGGCCATGTTACGAAAGTTGCTGCAGTCGCTGCGGTGCACGCTGACGCCTTTGCCCTTGGTGACAAATCCCAAAATATCGTCAGGAGGTGCGGGCTTGCAGCACTTGGCCAATTGCGTGAGCAGCGAGCCCATGCCGACCACCAGTACGCCGCCGTTTTTCGCATTCGATGTCGGGCGGGGCTTTTTTGCCAGTACGTAATCATCTTGCGTGGGCGCAGGCTCAGGCGGCTTGAGCATGTTTTCAATCGTGCGCAAACTCAGCTCATCCTTGCCCACCACCTCAAACAAATCTTCGGCTGCTTTAAAGCCGAGTTGCGTTGCCAAGTCGTCCAGCTTGATGGCTGTTTTGCCTTCGCGTTGCAGCAGCTTTTCAACTGCCTCGCGGCCCTTGGCAACGGTTTGCGCCATCTCCAGCGCGTTAAACCAGGCACGTACTTTTGACCTGGCGCGGTGGCTGGCTAAAAAGCCCAGCTCGGCATTCAACCAGTCACGTGACGGCCCGCCTTCTTTGACGGTAATCACTTCAACCGTCTGGCCGTTTTGCAACGGTGTATTCAGCGGCACCATCGCTCCATCAATGCGCGCACCCCGGCAGTGGTGGCCGACGTTGGTATGCACGCTGTAGGCAAAGTCAATAGCTGTGGCTCCCTGCGGCAATTCAACAATCGCGGCATCAGGTGTCAGCACGTAAATGCGGTCTTCAAACAAGCCAGGCTTGTCTGGGTTCGTTCCGCCCGACAAGTCGCGCTCCCAAGCCAGCAACTGGCGCAGCACCGCGATTTTTGAATCGTATTCGCTGCTGGCCGACACGCCTGCATAGCCCTTGGTGCCCGCCTCTTTGTAGGCCCAGTGCGCGGCCACACCGTGCTCGGCGTGGTCATGCATGGCCTGGGTGCGGATTTGAATTTCAACCGCCCTGCCCGCACCGTCACGCACCACCGTGTGCAGCGACTGATAGCCGTTCGATTTTGGTTTGGCGATGTAATCGTCAAACTCACCTTCAATCGGAACAAACTGTGAATGCACAAAGCTGAGCGCCGCGTAGCATCCATTGGCATCAGCCGCAATTACCCGCAGTGCGCGAATGTCAAACACCTGGTTAAACCCGAGTGACTTGCCGCGCATTTTTTTAACGATACTGTAGATGTGTTTGGGCCTGCCCTGCACCAGTGCCGCCACGCCGCTTTTGTTCAACCCACGCTCCAGGTCTGCACGCAGGCCTTCCATGAACTGCTCGCGCTCGACGCGTTTTTCATCCAGCAGCTGCGCGGTTTTCTTATAGGTGTCGGGTTCCAGAAAGCGAAAGGCCAGGTCTTCCATTTCCCATTTGATTTGCCAAATGCCCAAACGGTTGGCCAGCGGCGCAAACACATGCAGTGACTCATGCGCCATCGCGGTGGACGCGGCTTGTTTGGTCAAGGCGCAGTAACGCAGCGTCTGCAGGCGCGACGCTAGCCGCAGCATCACCACGCGCAAATCACGAGAAAACGCCAAGAGCATTTTTCGCACGGTTTCCAGTTGCGCCTTGGGGTCATTTTCAAGCTGCGCTTTTGCGTTGGCTGATCGAGCCTGCTGCTGCACACTCACCAGCTTGGTCGTCTCCAGTGCCAGTTCGGCATAGTGCGCGCCAAAGGCTTTGGTGATGACCTCCAGCGGCTTGGCCAGGTGCTGGCAGGCGTACACCAGGTAGCTGGCGGCCTGCATCGCTTCTGAGCCGCCAATCGTCTTCAAAATCGCGGCGACTGCATCAGCATGTGCCAGCGTGTTTTCACCCGTGTCCAGCGTCTCGCTGGCAATCAGTGGTTCGGCAAAGGCACGGGCGCGCGCCAGGGCCTGCGGCTGGTCAGGCAGACTACTGGCGGTGGCCGCAACGATTTGCGCGCTGGCTGGTTCGGTTTTGCTCCGCGTGGGCGCTTGGCTTTTCATGGGTGTTTTAACTCGACAAAAAACCCGCAACGGCGGCCAATTGGTCTTCTGCTACCAAGGTAGGTGCATGACCCACGCCTGCAAATTGAACCAATTTGGCTTTAGGCCCGCGCTGCCCCATGGCCTGAGCGGTGGCCAGGCTGAGCAAATCAGAATCAGCCCCGCGCAGCAGCAAAGTTTGCGCGCTGATGTTGTCATACAGCTGCCACAGCATTTTTTCACCTTGCAGGGTTGACGCTTGCGTTGCCTGCTTGAAAGGTACAGCCAGGGCCGGGTCGTAATGCAGGCGCAGTTGACTGCCCGGCACGTCAAGCACGGGCCGCAGCATGGGCTGCGTCAGTGCCAGCCATTGCTCTGGCGTGTGCGGGCCAAAGCCTGTAGAAATGGCCCACATCGCATCAGCCGCTTGCTGTACTGAATCAAATCTGATGGGTGCCCCCAAATAAGTGCCAATCCGCACAATCGATGGCCATTCAATCGCCGGGCCAACATCATTGAGCACCAGCTTGTTGACGGCCACGGGAAGTGGCAAACCTGGCTGCCCACAAATCACCATGCCTATCAAGCCACCCATGCTGGTGCCCACCCAGTCCAGCCTGGTGATAGCGGCCTGCGCATGCAACTGCCCCAGCAACGCCAACATGTCAGCGGCATAAGCGGGTATCTGGTAGCCCATGGGGTCTTTGAGCCAGTCACTTTCGCCCCGGCCCACCACGTCGGGGCAAATCACGCGAATCTCGCCATTGACCGTAGCCACCAGGTGGGCTGCCAGCACGTCAAAGTCACGCCCCTGTCGCGACAGGCCGTGAACGCACACCACCACGTGCGCCGCCTGTGGGTTGCCCCACTGCCAGTAGGCCATGCGGTGGCCGCTGTTAGGGTCTGGACATTGAACGTATTGAAGACTGGGCTGGGTCATGGTCTGCGGCAATTCATAATGAGTTCATTCAATCATACGGAGAAATTTTTATCATGCTTGCAGGAAAAACAGCGTTAGTCACAGGTTCAACCAGCGGTATTGGCCTGGGTATTGCCAAAGCGCTGGCCGCACAAGGCGCCAACATCGTCATGAACGGCTTCGGCGATGTGGACGCGCCCAAGGCTGAAATTGCAGCAGCAGGCGCAGCACATGGCATCAAAATCGCCCACCACGGCGCTGACATGAGCAAGCCAGGCGAGATTGCCGACATGATGCTGTATGCCGCCGCCGAGTTTGGCCAGGTCGATATTCTGGTCAACAACGCAGGCATACAGCACGTCGCCCGTATTGAGAACTTCCCGGTTGAAAAGTGGGACGCCATCATTGCCATCAACCTGTCTAGCGCCTTCCACGCAACCCGCCTGGCCCTCCCCGCCATGCAAAAGGCCAACGGCGGCAAAGGCTGGGGCCGCATCATCAACATCGCGTCGGCCCACGGCCTGGTCGCCTCGGCTGAAAAGTCAGCCTACGTCGCCTCAAAGCACGCCATCGTCGGCCTGACCAAAGTCACCGCGCTTGAGAACGCCAAAAGCGGCGTGACCTGCAACGCCATCTGCCCCGGCTGGGTGCTAACGCCGCTGGTGCAAAAGCAGCTCGACGACCGCGCAAAGGCAGGCAACATGACGATGGAAGCCGCCACCGCCCAATTGCTGGGGGAAAAAGAACCCTCCCTACAGTTCACCACCCCGGAAGAGCTGGGCGCACTGGCTGTGTTTTTCTGCTCGCCAGCAGGGAATAACGTGCGAGGTGTGGCGTGGAACATGGATGGTGGGTGGGTGGCGCAGTAAAAGCTAGCGCGGTAATATTCGAAAACCAAGCCTCTTTTGGAGATTTTCATGTACAGCAAAGTCATCAGCATCAAACCCGACACCGTCAGCGGCACGCCATGCTTTGTAGGGACACGCGTACCCATCAAGTCCTTGTTTGACTACCTGGAAGCAGGCGACGACTTGGATGAATTTTTGGATCAGTTCCCATCTGTCACGCGCGAAGCCGCGATTCAACTGCTGGAAGACAGCCGCCACGCGCTGTTAACCGCACAATCTGCTTGACCAAATGAAAGTTCTGCTGGACGAGTCTGTTCCACGTACGCTTGGCTTTGACCTTGCAGGACACTACGTTCGCACCGCCCAGTCGCAAGGGTTCTCAACACTTTCAAATGGCAAACTGATGCAAGCCATGCTGGATGAAGGTTTTGAGGTTTTGATCACTTTTGACCAAAACTTGCCGTATCAGCAAAACGAAAAGTTACCTGTCGCCGTGATCGTGCTGATTGCGCCAAACAATCGCGTTGAAACGGCACGAAGCTTTGCGCCTCAATTGTTGGAATCGCTGTCTGATTTGAAAATTGGACAACTCGTTAAGATCAGCCCACCATAAAGGCTAGAGAGCTAACCGAAGAACCGCTGGGCGCACTCGCCGTGTTTTTCTGGTCCTCCGCAGACAACAACGTGCGTGATGTGCGTGGCGTGGAACATGGCTGCTGCTTGGGTGGTGCAGTAAAAGGCAGTGGTTCAACTTGCTACTTAATTCGTAGCTGCTTGCGCACGTATTGATTGGCTTACGGCTACTTTTAGTGACGAAAATAGCCGTTTTTTTACTTCAAAAACAACTGCGTGCAAGTTGTGGCTCGAAAAAGCCCTTGAAATGACGTTTTCGGTCTTTTTTCAGCTATGTTTTTAGACCTCGAGACCAAGGGAAATGCGCGTGCGAAGCTATGAAAATATGAGCAAATTTTTAACTGGAGTCGGGCCAATTAGCCCCTAGAGCACTGCTTGAGTGAGGGGTTCGGCTTAAATGAGCGGCGATGGACGACCAGACAGCGTACGAACTCCAGTGGCATCAATTAGGTAGCCGCGTGAGCTCCCGTCCGGATTCCTCGCCAATACAAACTGCAATGGCACCGTGGCAACTGTTGAGGTACCGGATACAAACGGTACTGCTCTGAACTTCCCGGCTCCAAAACGTACGGGCGATGCCGTCTGCAGCACCTTGAGACCAATCCTAAGCTCAATAACTTGGCCTATTTTCCCTGCGTTGTCGAATCGCCAGAGACCGTTTGGTTCTGTGTAGCTGAGCCAGAAGTCGTGCTCATGGCCCCCATTTAGATTCGCTCGAACGACTTCGCGCAGGTCTTCTCGGTCAAGGATGGTGCGGACAAAGGTGTCCATAGTCATTGGACCGGACGGGGTGGAGAAGCTGGACTGGCTGGGTACAGCTAGTTGTTCAAGGCTACCGTCATGAAGTTTGCAGACTGCTGCGACATCGAAGTTCATAGTCGTTACTTCAAAAACGCCCGTCTCCTCGAGCGCTGCGATTAGCGGCCAATCAGCTTCGCAAGCCTCCTCGACAGTTAGCGTCTCAATTCCGTAAAACTCCGCCTTGCGTTTCGCAGGCCCAGAAAATCCACTTTCTGAAACAAGAATGAGCTTGTCGGTTAGAAGGTTGTCGTGCTTGGCGCGCATCTTCTCGACCCACGGCGTGTCGGCTCGGCGAGCCCAAGAAATCACTTCAATTCCGAGGTTGACCTCGTAAGTTGCGGTAGTCGCTACCAACAAGATATCTACTTCGCGCGACTCACCAGTTACTCGGTCCGCGAGCATTGCAGATTCGGTTACGCGTGCGTGTCCAGCAAGCGTGGCAGAGAGTAATGTGACGAAGCGCTGAAAGGCGTTGGTACGTGAAGGCATTGAATGTAAAGCCTAGCGTGACTCACACCACAAACTCTGTAGTATAAAAATAGACCTGTAAAAAAACTGGGGCATCAAAATCTCCTTGAGTTGACTTGTCAATTTAGCTTCAAGGTCAAACAGCCGAATGCGTCCGCAGCCAGTCTTTCAGCGCTTCATTCATGCGCGTTTGCCAGCCAGGGCCACCTGTGCGGAAGGCGGCTAACACTTCGTGGTCTAGCCGAATAGCTACTTGCTCTTTGGTGCCACTGCCTGCGGGGCGGCCGCGCCGCTTGCGTGCAACGGCAATGCCAGCCAGCATCTCGTCCTTGTCAAGCGGGCGCTCTTCTTCGTCTTGCCCATCCCAAACAAAATCGCCAGCAGGCGGGGCCTTGATAGCCGCAAGTGTTGCTTTAAAAGTCGTTGAAGTCATTTTCAAGCCATTCATGATGTATCTCCCGTTCAACCCGGCTAGCCGGGCGAAAGCTGATGATGTGAGGCCGCTAGCCCGGCAAATGCACTACCGTTAACACTGCCAGCCGTTCAAATACAAAAGCAAAAGACTGTTCACGCTCCTGCCCATTGCGCACGCTCACCACGTCAAGACGATACGGATTCCCAAGCACCATCGCCGCATCAGCAAAGTCAAGCTGATGTTTGGAAAGATTGATCGCTCGCTTGGCATCATTCCACGTGTAATTCATCTTTAGTGGAAATAAATGTATATGCGTTTATTCAAACAGTCAATCTTTTTTTGTAGATGCGTAAATTAACAGGATAACTGCTAAAAAGTAGATATGCAAGCTCCTAATTTTATAGCTGTTTGCACCCGAATCCATTGGGCTACAGCCACATTTTGCACCTGAAAAGTATGGTTTTTGCTGCCAAATTGCTGCTCAAAAGTGTAAAGCAGGCTGAAAACCTGAAAAAACCCAGTTTTTAGCCCATTTTTACCCATCATATAGGCCTGAAGGCCAATGGATTTGGGCGCAAGCAGCTCCTTAATTAATAGCAGATGCTATTCGCGCCCTACCCCACCCAGCGCCGCGCGTTGTGCCATAGCTGCATCCATGGGCTGTGGGCTGCTGCATCCAGCGGCGTCCAGCTCATCTGAATGTTGCGAAAGACGCGCTCTGGGTGCGGCATCATGGCTGTGAAGCGGCCATCCGCTGTGGTGACGGCTGTCAAACCACCGGGGCTGCCGTTGGGGTTGGCTGGGTAGCTCTCTGTCGCCGTGCCGTGGTTGTCGGTAAAGCGCATGGCGGCGATAGCCTGGGCTGCGTTGCCGCGTCCGCCCAGTGCGGGGGCGAAATTGGCGAAGCCTTCACCGTGGGCCACGGCTATTGGCAGGCGGCTGCCTGCCATGCCTTTGAAGAACAGGCTGGGTGACTCCAGCACTTCGACCTGGCTCAAACGGGCTTCAAAACGCTCGCTGCGGTTGGTGGTAAAGCGTGGCCAGGCCTCAGCACCGGGGATGATGTTGGCCAGCTCGGCAAACATCTGGCAGCCGTTGCAAACGCCTAACCCGAAGGTGTCTTTTTCAGCAAAGAATTTTGAGAATTGATCGGCCAGCGCCGGATTAAAGGTGATTGACCGCGCCCAGCCGATACCGGCGCCCAGTGTGTCGCCGTAGCTGAAGCCGCCGCAAGCCACCACGCCTTTGAAGTCGGCCAGTTTGGCCCTGCCGGTTTGCAGGTCGGTCATGTGAACGTCGTAGGCCTCAAAGCCTGCCTGGGTGAAGGCGTAGGCCATCTCGATATGGGAGTTGACGCCTTGCTCGCGGAGGATGGCTACTTTGGGTTTGGAGAGAATCAAAGCGGGCGCGGGGAGGCCCTCACCCCTGTCCTCTCCCAGAGGGAGAGGGAGAAAGACGTGCAACCCTGGATTCGTTACATCACCCACCGCCGCATGCTCGGCATCCGCGCCTGCCGGGTTGTCGCGCTGCTGGCAAATGCGCCAGCTGACCGAGTCCCACACCTGATGCAAATCTTGCAACTTGGCTTTGAAGACAGCCTTGGTGTCGCGCCAGATTTGCACTTCGCCTTTGCCGACGGTCAGCTGTGAATGCTCGGGGCGGGTTTTGCCGATGAAGTGGCTGAACTTGCTCAAACCGTGCTCGCGCAGGGTCTGCATCACCTCATTGCGGACGGCCGTGTTGACCTGAATCACTGCGCCGAGCTCTTCGTTGAACAGCGCCTTGAGCGTCAGCTCGTCGCGCCGCACGCCGACCTGGCTTGCCCAGTTTTTGCTGTCGCCCACTTCCATGCGGCTGTCGGTGATACCGTCGCCTTCGACCAGCAGAATGTCGATGTTCAGCGCCACGCCGACGTTGCCCGCAAAGGCCATCTCGCAGACGCAGGCAAACAGGCCGCCGTCGCTGCGGTCGTGGTAAGCCATGATCTGGTTTTTGGCCCGCAGTGCGTTGATGGCGTTGACCAGATTGACGAGGTCTTTCGCATCGTCCAGGTCGGGCACGTCGCCGTCTTCACAGTTCAGCGTTTGCGCCAGAATACTGCCGCCCATGCGCTTTTGGCCTTTGCCCAGGTCAATCAGGATCAGCGTGGTGTCTGCCCCATCCCGGTTGAGCTGCGGGGTGAGTGTGCCGCGTACATCTGCAATGCAAGCAAATGCGCTGACGATCAATGACACGGGGGACGTGACTTTTTTAGGGTCAGTGCCATCCTTCCACGTGGTGCGCATCGACAGTGAATCTTTGCCGACCGGAATCGATATGCCCAGCGCTGGGCACAACTCCATGCCAACCGCCTTGACGGTTTCAAACAGTGCGGCGTCTTGGCCTGGCTCGCCGCAAGCGGCCATCCAGTTGGCCGACAGTTTGACGCGCGGCAACTCAATCGGCGCGGCCAGCAGGTTGGTGATGGCTTCAGCCACTGCCATGCGGCCTGATGCGGCTGCATTCGTGACCGCAAGGGGCGTGCGCTCGCCCATGGCCATCGCCTCGCCAGCAAAGCCCTGGTAGTCTGCCAGCGTCACAGCGCAGTCAGCCACGGGCACCTGCCAGGGACCGACCATCTGGTCGCGGTGCGTGAGACCGCCCACGGTGCGATCGCCGATGGTGATGAGGAAGCGCTTTGAGGCGACGGTTGGGTGGCTTAAAACGGCAATCGCGCTTTTTTGCAGGTCTATGCCTGTGAGGTCAATAGGTTTGACGCTGTGCTGGACGGTTTTCACGTCGCGGTGCATTTTGGGCGGTTTGCCCAGCAAAACCTCCATCGGCATATATACGGGCACGGCTTGATCTATATCCGTCAACATCAGTTGCCTCTCTTCAGTCGCCACGCCAATCACCGCAAACGGGCAGCGCTCGCGCTCACAAAATGCGGTGAACTGTTGCAAGGACTCCGGCGCAATCGCCATCACGTAGCGTTCCTGGCTTTCGTTGCTCCAGATTTCTTTGGGTGACAAGCCGCTTTCTTCCAGCGGCACGGCGCGCAAGTCAAAGCGTGCGCCCCGCCCTGCATCGTTCGTCAGCTCGGGGAAGGCGTTTGACAAGCCGCCCGCGCCCACGTCGTGAATTGCCAGAATCGGGTTGTTGCTACCCAACTGCGCGCACTGGTTGATCACCTCTTGCGCGCGCCGCTCAATCTCGGGGTTACCGCGTTGCACCGAGTCAAAGTCAAGTTGCGCGGCATTGGTACCGGTGGCCATCGAGCTGGCTGCGCTGCCGCCCATGCCAATCCGCATACCCGGCCCGCCGAGTTGAATCAGCAATGTGCCCGCCGGGAAGAGAATTTTTTTCGTCAGCCCGGCGTCAATCGTGCCGACACCACCCGCAATCATGATGGGCTTGTGGTAACCCCAGCGCTGACCTTGCGCTGTTTGCTCGTATTCACGAAAGTAGCCGTTCAGGTTGGGGCGGCCAAACTCGTTGTTGAAGGCCGCGCCGCCCAGTGGGCCTTCGGTCATGATTTGCAGCGGGCTGGCAATGTGATCTGGCTTGCCATAGTCGCCATCGAACAATCTGGAAACGGTAAATCCGGTCAAACCCGCCTTGGGTTTGGAGCCACGCCCGGTCGCGCCTTCGTCGCGAATCTCGCCGCCCGCGCCAGTCGATGCACCCGGGAAAGGCGAGATGGCTGTGGGGTGGTTGTGGGTTTCGACTTTCATCAGCACGTGGGTCAGCACGTCATTTGAGGCGCTATACATTTGGGAGCTTCTTGCGCCCGAATCCATTGGGCTAGAGGCTGATTTAGCACCTGAAAAAGCACTTTTTGCGGTAAAAATCTGCCTTTTTGAGCCTTCCATGACCGATGCGTTGTCTGAATAGGCCACCACCGTGTGCTGCGGGTTCAGCTTCTCGGTGTTGCGGATCATGCCGAACAAACTGATGCCCTGGGCCACGCCGTCAATCGTGAAGTCGGCGTTGAATATCTTGTGACGGCAATGCTCGCTGTTGGCCTGGGCAAACATCATCAGTTCAACGTCGGTCGGGTTGCGCTGCAATTGGGTGAAGGCATTGACCAGGTACTCAATCTCATCAACGGCCAGCGCCAGGCCAAACTCGGCGTTGGCTTTTTCAAGTGCGGCTTTGCCCCCCGTCAGCACGTCGATGGTGGCTAATGGCGCAGCTTGCAGCTCGGTGAACAACGCCGCAGCCTGTGCGCGGTCAGCCATCACGCTCTCGGTCATGCGGTCATGCAGCAGTGCGGCGACCTGTTCGCGTTGTTCATCCGTCAACACGGCTTTGCCAAACAGGCCAGACTTCAGTGTGACGCGGTATTCGGTGATGCGTTCGATACGCTTGACCGACAAGCCGCAGTTGCGCGCAATGTCGGTTGCCTTGGACGCCCAGGGCGACACCGTGCCCAGGCGGGGCGAGACGATAAAGAAGGCTTCTTCAGGCTTTTTGCTGTCTTGCGGCTTGCAAGGCTCGCCGTAATTGAGCAGCGCGGCGAGCTGGGTTTTTTCGCTGTCTGATGGAGCAGTTTCAGTCGCTACCAGATGAACATACCGGGCACTGATGCCGACAATTTTGCTGGTGAATTTGTCGTTCAGGGCTTGCACCTTAAGCAAAAGCTGCTGGGCGCGAAAATCGCTGAGGGCAGAGATAGGAGCGCTTGTAGAGCTGGCGCCCTCAAAAGTAGTCAGATGCAGTGTCACGGTGGGGGTGGCCTGTGAAAGGTTGGAAGGCAGGCCTGGATTTTAGCTTGTCACCACCTCTTGCAAGGCCTCGAACAAGGCTTATCTGGCGGTGGGATAATCTGGCCATGACGATTACCTACAAAGACGCTGGTGGCATTGAAGGCATGCGGGTGGCTGGCAAATTGGCCTCCGAAGTGCTGGACTACCTGACACCTTTCATCAAACCTGGCCTTACCACCAACGAAATCGACCGGCTTGCGCATGACTACATGACGCAGGTGCAGCACACCATACCCGCCACGCTGGGCTACCAGCCGCAGGGCTATGCAGCCTATCCAAAGTCACTTTGCACGTCTGTCAACCACCAGGTCTGCCACGGCATACCGAATGACAAACCGCTTAAAAAGGGCGACATCGTGAATGTGGACGTGACGGTCATCAAAGACGGCTGGCACGGCGACACCAGCCGCATGTTTTTGGTCGGCGACTGCTCAATTGCTGCCAAGCGCCTGTGCAGCATCACGTTTGAGGCCATGTGGCAAGGCATCATGCGCGTCAAACCGGGCATTCGGCTGGGCGACATTGGTTTTGCAATTCAGCAGTTTGCCGAGCGGCAAGGCTTTTCCATCGTTCGCGAGTTTTGCGGCCATGGCATTGGCCAGAAGTTTCATGAAGACCCGCAGGTGCTGCACTACGGCAAACCTGGCACGCTTGAAGAACTGAAACCCGGCATGATTTTCACCATCGAGCCAATGATTAACGCCGGCAAACGTGACATCAAGGATGGTCCGGAAAAAGACGGCTGGTCTATCGTCACGCGCGACCATTCGCTGTCTGCCCAGTGGGAGCACACCGTGCTGGTAACCGAGACGGGTTATGAGGTGCTGACGCTGTCTAGCGGCAGCCCGGCAACGCCTGCTTTTGTGCCGCAAGCAAGCGCACAAGAAACTGTGGCCGCCTGATTTAAAGCAAGTCATGCCGCAACTGGCTCAGCTCGCCTTGGCCCGAGAGCAATACCGCGCCGGAAAAACCGCATTGTTTGAATCGCTGGCCACCAGCGGTGCCTCAACGCGCGGCATTCACGGCATGCTGCAAAAGCTGGCCAAACACACCGACGAGACACTGCAAAAACTCTGGGCGCTGGCCGACTTTGCGCCAGATGCCGGTCTGGTTGCTGCGGGCGGCTACGGCCGGGGAGAGCTGTTCCCACACTCCGACGTGGATGTCGTTTTGCTGTTACCAGATAACAGTGCGGCTGACGACAATCCGCAGCTCAAGGCAAAGATAGAAACCTTCATCAGCAACTGCTGGGACAGCGGCCTGGAAATCGGCTCAAGCGTGCGTACCGTGGCTGAATGTGTCAGTGAGGCAAGCAAAGACGTGACGGTGCAGACATCTCTGCTTGAAGCGCGTCTGGTCACGGGCTCCAGAAAGAACTTCACGCAGTTGCAAAAGCAGCTGGCCAGCGTGCTGGATGCCAAGGCCTTTTTTATTGCCAAAACGCTGGAACTGCGCCAGCGCCACAACAAGTTTGAAGACACACCTTACGCGCTGGAACCCAACTGCAAAGAGTCCCCAGGTGGCCTGCGTGACCTGCAGGTGATTTTGTGGGTAGCGCGCGCAGCGGGCCTGGGCAAAACATGGGACGAGCTGGCAAAAAGCGGCCTGGCCACAGCATTTGAAGTCAGGCAAATCAAGGCCAACGAGTCCCTGCTGTGCCTGATTCGTGCGCGCCTGCATTTGCTGGCTGGCAGGCGCGAGGACCGTTTGGTGTTTGACCTTCAAACCTCCGTGGCTGAGTCGTTTAAGTACGCCAGCAAGCTTGACGCAAACGGCAAATTGCTGCGCCGTGCAAGCGAAGCCCTGATGCGTCGCTACTACTGGGCCGCAAAAGCGGTCACGCAGCTCAATCAGATTTTGCTGCTCAATATTGAAGAACGCCTGAACCCCGACAACCATCCGCTGCGCACCATCAATGCGCGCTTCTCAGACAAGGCGGGCATGCTGGAGGTAGCGAGCGACGATTTGTATGTGCGCCAGCCACATGCGATTCTTGAGACATTTTTGCTGTACGAATCAACTGTCGGCATCAAGGGTTTGTCAGCCCGCACCCTGCGTGCGCTGTACAACGCACGCAATGTGATGACGGCCAAATTTCGCAGTGACCCGGTCAACCGTGACACCTTTCGCGCCATCTTGCAGCAGCCAGAAGGCATCACCCACGCCATGCGGCTGATGAACCAGACCTCTGTGCTGGGCAGGTATTTGTGGGTGTTTCGCAAGATCGTCGGGCAGATGCAGCACGACCTGTTTCATGTGTACACCGTGGACCAGCACATCCTGATGGTGCTGCGCAATGTGCGGCGCTTTTTTATGGCCGAACACTCGCACGAATACCCGATGTGCTCGCAGTTGGCCGCAGGCTGGGACAAACCGTGGATTTTGTACATCGCCGCCCTCTTTCACGACATTGCCAAAGGCCGTGGCGGCGACCATTCAGAGCTGGGCTGCAAAGACGTGCGCACGTTTTGCCGCCAGCATGGCATAGCGCCTGAAGATGCGAAACTGGCTGAATTTTTGGTTGGCGAGCATTTGACGATGAGCCGCATTGCCCAGAAAGAAGATTTGAGCGACCCGGAAGTCATCGCCGCATTTGCCAAGCGCGTCGGCAACGAGCGCTACCTGACGGCGCTGTACCTGCTGACGGTGGCCGACATTCGTGGCACCAGCCCCAAGGTCTGGAACGCCTGGAAGGGCAAACTGCTGGAAGACCTGTACCGCTACACCCTGCGCGTACTGGGCGGCCGTGCGCCAGATGCCATGGCCGAGGTAGAAGCCCGCAAGCGCGAAGCGCTGACCACGCTGGCGCTGCATGCCGAGCCTTTTGAAGGCCACAAGGCGCTGTGGGACACGCTGGATGTGAGCTACTTCATGCGCCACGACGCCAGCGACATTGCCTGGCATGCACGCCAATTGTCACGACACGTCAATAAATTGCCAAAGACCCAAGCCATCGTGCGGGCACGCCGTTCATCAGCTGGCGAAGGCATGCAGGTGCTGGTCTACACGCCGGATGCGCCCGATTTGTTTGCACGTATTTGCGGCTATTTTGACCAGGCCGGTTTCAGCATTCTGGATGCCAAAATTCATACCGCCAAAAACGGTTACGCACTGGATACGTTTCAGGTGGTCAGCCCTGACTTGAACAGCGAGAGCGATCCTTCGCGTGATCACTTTCGCGAACTGGCCGCCATGGTCGAGGCCGAGCTGGACAGAACTATTGAAGCGCAAGGTGAGTTGCCCGCGCCCAGCATGGGCCGTATTTCACGCCGCGTCAAAAGCTTTCCGATTGCGCCGCGTGTTGACTTGCGGCCCGATGAAAAAGCCCAGCGCTGGTTGCTCAGCGTCTCGGCCAGTGACAGGCTGGGCCTGCTGTATTTAATTGCACGTGTGCTGGCAAAGCACCACATCAACCTGCAACTGGCAAAGGTCACGACGCTGGGCGAGCGGGTAGAAGACACCTTTTTGATTGACGGCCCGGAGCTTCAGCACAACAAGGCACAAATTGCCATTGAGACCGAGCTGCTGCAAGCTTTAAACGCCTGATTTTTGATACCGGAGCAATCGCCCTTTGTATTTTTCAACGCTGCCAGGAAGCGTTGAAACCAGTGTCTCGGTATGGCCGAACCCAAGCGCTTGCATCTCACGGTTAAAGCTGGCCCGGTTGCCACGGTCAGGGTCAACCACCAGCACTTCTGCGCCTGGGCTGGCGTGCTGGTCAATAAACTTTGACAAGATTTGTGGCTGGCCACGGTCATACAGCACGTCGCTGCCAATGATCAAATCAAAGCGCCCCATGTCCGGGTTGCTGCGCGACCAGTTGCCCGTCTGGTATTTCATGGGGGGCAGCTGGTTGAGTTTGAGGTTTTCAAGCAGAAAAGCCGCAGCCAGTGGGTGGCAATCACTGGCGGTGATGTCACCACCACGCCTGTGTACCACCAGGCTGGCCAGGGCCAGGCCACAACCCATCTCAAGGATGCGCTTGCCATCAAGCGCCACCGTTTGCATGGCGTGGGCCAGCACACGGCTTGAAGGCCAGAGCAAGCCAAAAATCGGCCACGCCGCAGAAGAAATACCTTCGGCCTCGGCCTCCCCCAATGGGTCGTCAAATTGCTGCTTGTCTAGCAAGGAACGCAGTTGCAGGTCCTCACCGCAACCGCGTATCGTTTCAAACTTGACTTCGTAAGGCATGCATCCAACAGGCGGGTTTTCTATTTCGCTTACTTCGCTGTTGCGCCAGACAGACGGATGACTTCTGCCAACCGCTCCGCATCTTTTTTGATGCGTGCATCAAACTGCGCGCTGCTGCCGCCGACCATTTCACCGCCTGCTGCCCGCACGGTTTCAATCATCTCGGGTGTTTTCAAAATGCGGCTGATCTCGTCTTGCAGTCTGGCCACCACATCAGGCGGCGTGCGCGCTGGTGCCAGCAGGCCAAACCAGGCGGTCAACTCATAGTCAGGGATGCCAAGCGCTTCTGCAACCGTTGGCACATCAGGCAACAGCGGCGTGCGTTTGCTTGACGTCACGGCCAGCGCTTTCAGCCTGCCGCTTTTAACCAGTTGCAGCGCCGCGGCAAGATTGACAAAGCCCACCTGCAGTGTTCCACCAATGTGGTCAGTGGCTGCCTGCGCATTGCCCTGGTAAGCCACGTGGGTGATTTTTGCGCCCGTTTTGAGGCCCAGCAGCTCGCCCGACAAATGCCCAGAGCTGCCCGCACCCACCGTGCCGTAATTGAACTTGCCAGGTTCTTTTTTGATCAGCGCCACCAGCTCTTTCATGTTGTTGGCCGCCACACTGGGGTGCACGGTGACGACATTGAGCATTTCAGCCACTTCAATGATGGGTGCGAAATCTTTGGCCGGATTGTAGGGCAGGTTGGTGTAAAGCGATGCGTTGGTAGCCAGCGGAATGCCGTTGATCAGGAGGGTGTAGCCATCGGGCGCGGACTTGGCCACAAAATCATTGCCAATGTTGGTGCCCGCGCCGGGTTTGTATTCAACCAGCACGGGCTTGCCCAGTGCATCTTGCAGCTTGAGGCCAATGGCACGGGCCAGCACATCCGACGAGCCGCCCGGCGTGGCCGGAACGATGATGCGCAGCGGCTTGTTGGGGAAGGGTTGGGCATGAGCCGCTTCGGGCAAAGCGAGTGCGGCGGTCAACAGCAGTGTGGCAAGATGAAAAAAAGGACGCATGGCAGTTCTCCAGAGCGTGATGCACAATAAATAGACAGATGCGTAGGAATATTTGTTAAATGTAAAGCAAAAAATGAACCACCATGTTTTGATTGCGGGCGCTGGCCCGGTGGGCTTGGTCAGTGCGCTGGTATTGGCCACAGCGGGCGTGCAGGTCACGGTATTTGAGCGCAGTACCAGCGCCCCTGAAGACCTGCGCGCATCGACCTTTCACCCACCGACGCTGGACATGCTGGCGCGCTTCGGTATTTCTGATGACTTGATTCCGCAGGGCCTGGTGGCACGCTACACCCAGCAGCGTGACCGCCAGCACGGGTTGATTGCGGAGTTTGACATGTCCCTGCTGACGGGCCTGACGCAGCACCCTTACCGCCTGCAATGCGAACAGTGGAAGCTGAACACACTGCTGCTGGACCGCCTGGCCAAATTCCCGCATGCCAAAGTGCTGCTGGGTGCCGAGCTGCAATCGCTTGAACAAGGCGCGAACAGCGTTGAAGTCAAAGTCAACATGGCAGGTGGTGTGCAGACTTTCAAGGGCGACTATTTGATAGGCGCGGATGGTGCATGGAGTTCCGTCAGGCAGGCACTGCATGTCGAGTTTGAAGGCTTTACGTATCCTGAACGCTTTCTGGTGGTGTCCACCGCGTTTGAGTTTGCGGATCACTTCCCAAAGCTGTCGTACGTCAACTATGTGTCTGACCCACAAGAGTGGTGCGTGTTGCTGCGCGTGCCCACGCTATGGCGTGTGCTTTTCCCGACGCATCCGCAAGAGTCTGACGAAGCCGTGCTGACGGATGCGTCGATTCAGGCACGCCTGCAAAATTTGCTGCCGCAAGACAAGCCTTACCAGACGGTGCACCGCACGCTGTACAAAGTACACCAACGCGTGGCCAAAGAGTTTCGGCGTGGCCGGGTGTTGCTGGCAGGCGATGCCGCGCACATCAACAACCCGCTGGGCGGCATGGGCATGAATGGCGGCGTGCATGACGCGTTTAACCTGAGCGACAAGCTGGTGGATATTCTGGTCAATGGTGCCAGTGATGCGTTGCTTGATCGTTACGAGCGCCAGCGCCGCTCAGTGGCCATTGAATACATCAACGCCAATACCGCACGCAATAAAAAGAACATCGAAGAACGCAACCCCGAGGCACGGCGCAAAACCCACGATGAACTGCGTGCCATTGCTGCCAACCCGGATGCCGCCAGAGACTACCTGCTCAAAACATCCATGATTGACGCGCTGGAACGCGCAGAAGCCATTACTTGAATCGACTTGAGGAAAAAAATGAAACAAGGCGTCCACACCAAAACAGCAACTGAGCGCCGCGCAGAACTGAAAGCCCGCTTTCGCAAAGGCCACCTGGTGGTGGCACCTGGCGTGTTTGAAATGATCTCCGCCAAAATCGCTGACCGCATGGGCTTTGAAGCGCTGTACATGACGGGCTACGGCACAGTGGCCTCGTACCTGGGCCTGCCGGATGCGGGGCTGGCCAGCTACACCGACATGGTGAACCGTGTGGCGCAGTACGCCAGCATCACCGACACGCCACTGATCTGCGATGGCGACACAGGCTATGGCGGCCTGTTGAACGTGATGCACACGGTGCGTGGCTACGAGGCAGCGGGCGCCTGCGCCATCCAGCTTGAAGACCAGGAATTCCCAAAAAAATGCGGCCACATGCTGGGCCGGCGCGTGGTACCCCAGCAGGACATGGTGGACAAAATACGGGTGGCCTGCGAGACCCGCAGCGATAAAAACTTTCTCATCATCGCCCGCACCGATGCGCGTACCGTGCTGGGCCTGGACGAAGCACTGCGCCGCGCCGAAAGCTATGCTCGCGCAGGCGCTGATTTGCTGTTCATTGAAAGCCCTGAATCGATTGAAGAAATGGAAATAATTGGCCGTACGTTTGACCTGCCGCTGGTGGCCAACATGGTGGAAGGCGGACGCACGCCCGTGCTGAGTCACGATGAACTCAAACGCATTGGCTACGGCCTTGCCATTTTTCCGGCCACAGGCTTTCTGGCGGCTGGCGCCGCATTGCAAAGCGTTTACAGCAGCATCAAGAGCACGGGTTCCAGTTCCCAGGTTGACGTGCCGCTGCATAACTTTCAGGCTTTCTCACAACTCATGGGGTTTGACTGGGTGGCAGCGTTTGATGCGGCCCATCAGGCGAATGGCACATCATGACCGATGAAAACGATGTTTATCGCAAGCAAAATTTTGGCAACACATCAGGCATAGGCAAGCGCTGCGCACTGATTCTGGTGGACTTCGTCAATGGCTTTGTTGATGCCGAGCAGTTCGGCGGGCCGCATATTGCAGCCGCTGTTGAAGCCACCGTCCCTTTGCTGGCAACTTTTCGCCAGGCTGGTTTGCCAGTGGTTCACACGCGGGTTGTGTTTGCCGATGATGGTGCCAATAAAAACGTGTTTTGCATCAAGGTCCCGCCGCTGCTGCAATTGACCGAGCACGCCCATGGCTCGCAAACCGTGTTGCAGTTGGCTCCCGTGTCCGGCGAACTGGTATTACGCAAAACCTCGGCCTCAGCCTTCTTTTCAACCGGGCTGTCAGAGTGGTTGCACCTGCGCGGTGTGGACACTGCCGTGATCGTTGGCTGCACCACCAGCGGTTGCGTACGCGCCACGGTGGTTGATGCCATGCAGTTCAACTTCTCAACCATCGTGATTGAAGACTGCGTGGGTGACCGTGCCTTGGGCCCACACGAGGCCAATCTGTTTGACATGCGGCAAAAGTACGCCGACGTCATGACGCGTGATGTTTTTCTCAAATCTCTACTGAAGGTTTAAACATGGATCACCTCGGCTACAGAATGAAGTTCGGGGCGCTTGGCCCCTCGACCAACACCATCGTCCAGCCTGATTTTGACGACATGCGCCCGGTTGGCGTGACGAACCATTACAGCCGCATCATCATCCCGAACGACCCGGTCAACACCGATGAAGATTTTTTGCGGCTGGTCAAAAATATTCAGGGCAACACACTGGACGCGGCGGATGTTCTGAAAAGCTGCGAGATGCAATACCTGGTGATGGGCATGTCAGCAGCCACATTTTGGGACGGCCGTGAAGGTGCCCACAAGTACCTCAAAACGCTGCGTGAACGTGCTGAGGTCGAGGTGTCATGTGGCTCATTTGCCACCGAGGCAGCGCTGAATGTGTACAAGGCCAAGCGCATTGCGTTTTTCTCGCCCTACTTTCCCGTGGCCAATGCGCAGGTGCGCCGCTTTTATGAAGACTGCGGCTTTACTGTGGTGCGTGACCTGTGCCTGCAACGCCCCAGCCCGGTACAAATTGCGCACACCACAGATGCCATGTGCCGCGACGCATTAAAGCAGCTCGACGGTGACGATGTGGATGCTATTGTGCAGGTCGGCACCAATCTGTCGATGGTGCGCTTTGCGGCAGCGGCTGAATTGTTTTTGGGCAAACCCGTGATTGCGATCAACACGGCGACTTACTGGCACGCATTGCGCGCCGTGGGCATCCACGACAAGATGCAGGGCTTTGGCACGCTGCTGTCACACCATTAAGGCTCAATCGTCTTCGTTTGCGTCCAAACCAGGGAACAGCACCTCGGTAAAGCCAAACTGCGTGAAGTCGCGAATACGCATCGGGTACAGCTTGCCCACCAAGTGGTCACATTCATGCTGCACCACCCGCGCATGAAAGCCATCCACCGTACGGTCAATCGCATCGCCGTATTGATCGAACCCGGTGTACCTGATTTGCGAAAAGCGCGGCACAACGCCCCGCAAGCCTGGCACTGACAGGCATCCCTCCCAACCGTCTTCTTCCATTGAACCCAACGGCGTAATGACCGGGTTGAGCAACACGGTACGCGGTATCAAAGGCGCATCCGGGTAGCGTGGGTTGGTCGCATCGGTACCGAAAATCACCAGTTGCAAGTCAATACCAATCTGCGGCGCAGCCAGGCCAGCACCGTTGACGGAGCGCATCGTGTCAAACATGTCGCGGATGAGCAGGTGCAATTCGTCGGTGTCGAATTGCGTGACGGGTGGGGCGATGCGCAGCAAGCGCGGGTCGCCCATTTTCAAAATGGTGTGGATGGTCATGTCTTGAGCATAGCCATTAAACCCGCTTCATCAATCACCGTCACGCCCAATTCCTGCGCCTTGGTCAGTTTGCTGCCTGCTTCAGTACCAGCGACCACATAGTCGGTTTTTTTGCTGACCGAGCCCGCAACCTTTCCGCCAGCGGCCTCAACCATGTCTTTGGCCTGGTCGCGGCTCAAGGTGGGGAGCGTGCCGGTGATGACGAAAGTTTTGCCTGACAGGGGCTTGGGCACGATTGCTGCTGGTTCACCCTCTTCCCAAGTCACACCGCAAGCGCGCAGTTGTTCGACCACTTCACGGTTGTGCGGCTGGTCAAAAAAGGTGCGCAGGCTTTTGGCGACGATGGGGCCGACATCGCTCACCGTCAGCAGTTGCTCTTCAGTCGCATCCATGATGGCGTCCAGTTTGCCGAAATGCCTTGCCAGCTCTTTGGCGGTGGCCTCGCCCACATGGCGAATGCCCAGACCAAACACAAAGCGTGGCAGCGTGGTTTGCTTGGATTTTTCTAGCGCATCCAGCAGGTTCATGGCGGATTTATCGGCCATGCGGTCCAGATTGGCCAGGGCCGTCAAACCCAGTTTGTACAGGTCAGGCAACGTGCGAATGATGTTGGCATCGACCAGCTGCTCGACCAGTTTGTCACCCAGGCCATCGACCTCGACTGCGCGGCGGTGCGCGAAATGCAGGATGGCTTCTTTGCGCTGGGCACCGCAGAACAGGCCGCCTGTACAGCGGTAATCGGCCTCGCCTTCTTCTCGCACGGCGCCTGACCCACACACCGGACAACTGCGCGGCATGGTGAAAATTTCTGCACCAGGCGCGCGTTTGTCCAGCAGCACACTGACGACTTCAGGTATCACGTCGCCCGCACGGCGCACCACCACCGTGTCGCCCACCCGCACGTCCTTGCGGCGTGCTTCGTCTTCGTTGTGCAGCGTGGCGTTGGTCACGGTCACGCCGCCGACAAACACCGGCGCCAGCTTGGCCACGGGCGTGAGCTTGCCCGTGCGCCCCACCTGCACATCAATGCTGAGGACGGTGGTCAGTTGCTCTTGCGCCGGGTACTTGTGGGCCACGGCCCAGCGCGGCTCGCGGGTCACAAAACCAAGCTGTCTTTGCAACGCAAGGCTGTTGACTTTGTAAACCACGCCGTCAATGTCAAAAGGCAGACTGTCCCGCGCTTGCCCCATCTGCTGGTGATACGCTATTAATTCAGGAGCTGCTTGCGCCCGAATTGTTTGGGCTGCAACTGGAAAACCCCACTTTTTTAAGGTCTGTAGCAGCTCAAAATGGGTTTCAAAGGCCGGGCCACCATTTTCTGGCAGCGTGATGTCGCCCAGGCCATAAGCGAAAAAGCTCAAAGGCCTTTGCGCGGCAATGGCTGGGTCGAGTTGGCGTACTGCGCCTGCGGCTGCATTTCGCGGATTGACGAAGGTTTTTTCGCCCTTCATGCCCTGGGCAATTTTGGCGCGCTGGCGTTCGTTGAGGGCTTCAAAATCGTCCGTGCGCATGTAAACCTCGCCACGCACTTCCAGCACCGCCGGCGCATCTTTGGGCAATCGAAGAGGAATTTGCTTGATCGTGCGAATGTTCTGCGTCACGTCTTCACCCGTCTCACCGTCGCCGCGCGTGGCCGCCTGCACCAGCACGCCGCCCTCATAGCGCAGGCTCATGGCCAGGCCGTCAAATTTAAGTTCCGCCACGTACTCAACAGGCGAATCGGTGTCTGTCAAACCCAGTTCTTTGCGAACGCGGGTGTCAAAATTTTGTGCGCCTGTGGCCTCGGTATCGGTTTCAGTGCGAATGCTGAGCATCGGCACTTTGTGGCGCACGCTGGCAAACGCATCAAGTGCCTTGCCGCCAACGCGCTGGGTGGGTGAATCGGCTGTCAATAATTCAGGGTGCTGCGCTTCAAGCGCTTGCAGTTCTTTGAACAGCTTGTCGTACGCTGCGTCGGGAATCGTTGGTTCATCGAGCACGTAGTAGCTGTGGGCGTGCGCATGCAGTTGCTTGTGGAGTTCCTGAATACGTAGAACTGCGTTGACGGGCTGCCCTGAAGCCGCGCTGCTGAAAAGGTCTTCGGTCACAGTGCTTAACTGAACAGCCGCCGCGCCAGCACCGAGCCCGCCGACAAATCGCGCGCATCGAGCGTGTCGTACAGTTGCTCCAGCTCGCTGCCAATCACGTCCATGGCTGCGTCGTGAATCACGTTGCCGTTGTCGTCAATGACCACGCCGTCCATGCTGGCGGCCAGCGCCATGGCTGATTCGCGCATGCGCACAAACGGCTGCTCGTCCCGCGCGACCTGGGGCACATCCAGCGACAGCGTGACTTCACGCAACGCAGTTTGCTCAGGGTCTTCCGACATGGCTGCCTGCGTGTCAAATGCCAGCCCCAACATGGGTGCACCACCACGCTCGGTGGCGGGCAACACCATACGCCCGGGGATGGAACCCGCTACAAAACCAAGCCGTGCAGCGCTTTGCTGCACATAGCCGGGGCTCCAGGCGGTGTGGAGGGCGCGCAGGGTAAAGCCCAATTGAGCATCATGCGCGCTGGCGAATTGATCCAGCTCTCTGGCGCGCGCCACTTCATCGTTCATTTCAGGGAACTCAGGCTCACCGCCAATCGCATCGGCAAACGCCTGCGTCTTCATGACAAATTCAGAATATTCGATCTGGTTCAGTGCACCCACCCGATTGGCCAGTTGAACACCGCACTGCAAGGCGCTGTAGCGCTGGCCCGCCGACGGGATTTCCCATTCACCGCTAACCACACTCAGGCCCTCAATGCCGAAGGGCTTGCTGCCTACCCTGCGCGTGCCGGGCATGGCGGCCAGCACGGCCTCGCCCGCCACACTGGCATCAACCACGACAGGCGCAATGACATCAATCAGCGCGTCCAGGCCCGGTTTTTTTTCTATCGCCATCAAGGTGGCCAGACTGGTCAGGGAGCCCATGCCTGAATCTGCATCAAAACTGGGTTCTTGCCGCTCAGCCAGCGCGTCAGTAACCTCGCCCTCGGGTGTTTGTGCTGGCTGCTGGTCTGTAGCCGCTTCAGGTGTTGCCCGTTTGGGCTGGTTTTTACGGGCCGACCACGCACTGTGCGCCACCACACCGGCAAGCACCAAACCTCCTGCAACTGCCAGACTGATTTGTAAGGTACTCATCTAGATCCAGGTGTGATGTGGGTTCAGGTTCAAGCCGCTTCAGCAAAACCAAGCGCCGACTCCATGTCAACCGCCACGATACGCGACACGCCTTGCTCCTGCATCGTCACGCCTATCAGTTGCTCGGCCATTTCCATGGCAATCTTGTTGTGGCTGATGAACAAAAACTGGGTTTCCTTGCTCATGGATTTGACCAGCTTTGCGTAGCGCTCGGTATTGGCATCGTCCAGCGGCGCATCGACCTCGTCCAGCAGGCAAAACGGTGCCGGGTTCAACTGGAAAATGGCAAACACCAGCGCAATCGCCGTCAGGGCCTTTTCACCACCTGACAGCAGGGCAATGCTCTGGTTTTTCTTGCCAGGTGGCTGGGCAATCACCTGCACACCTGAGTCAAGGATTTCTTCACCCGTCATTTTCAGTTGCGCGTTGCCGCCACCAAACAGCTCGGGGAACATGCGGCCAAACTGCTCGTTGACCTTGTCGAAGGTGCTGCCCAGCAAGTCGCGCGTTTCTGCATCGATTTTCTTGATCGCGTCTTCCAGCGTCGTCATGGCTTCGTTCAAATCGGCTGATTGCGCGTCTAAAAACTGTTTGCGTTCGCTGGCCGTGGCCAGCTCGTCAAGGGCTGCCAGATTGACCGCTCCGAGTGATGCAATCTCACGGTTGATGCGGTCAATCTCGCCCTGCAAGCCGGTGGTGCGAACATTGCCAGTTTCTATCGACAGCGCCACCGCAGCCAGATCAGCCTGGGCATCGGTCAACAACTGCGCGTATTGCTCAAAGCCAAGCCGCGCCGCTTGCTCTTTGAGCTGAAATTCGGTGATGCGCTGACGCAGCGGGTCCAGTTCGCGCTCCAGTTGCAAACGCCGCTCATCGCTGGCACGCAGCTTGGTGGTCAGGTCGTCGTACTGGCTGCGCTTGGCACCCAGGTCGGCCTCGCGCTCCAGCTTCACGCTCAGTGCTGCTTGCAGGCCCGCTTGTGCGGCGGCATCTGTCAGGCGTGAAAGTTCTTCTTCTGCACGCGTTTTTTCTTGCGCAATCGTCTCAAACTGCTGCGCTGCGATATGAATTGACCGTGCCAGCTCTTCGCGCCGCGATGTCAATGCACGCAACGCAAATTGTGCTTCCTGCAACTGCCGCTCCAGCGCGCGTTGCTGCTCACGCGATTCATTTAATTTGCGTTCTGCCTCGATCACACGGTCATCAAACTGCGCATGCCGCTCCTGGCTGTCGGCCAGTTGCATGTCCAGCTCTTCAAAGCGGCCTTCTGCCGTGACTTTGCGCTCTTCCAGGTCGCCGAGTTGCGCTTCAGTCTCGCCCATGTCGAGCTGAATTTGCTCACTGCGCGCACGCGTTTGCTCAGCCAGCTGCGTCAGGCGCAACACCTCAACCTGCAGCTCATGCGCCCGGCTTTGGCCTTCGGTGGCTTCTCTGCGGGCCGTTGACAAACGCTGGGCAGCATCAGCATAAGCGGCTTCTGCGCGCACCAGGGCGCTGCGTGCCTCATCGCTGATCAGGGCCTGCGCCCTGAGTTGCTTGTCGAGGTTTTCAATCTCTTGCGCACGACCTAACAAACCGGCCTGCTCGGAGTCCTGTGCATAAAAGCTGACGCTGTGGTGCGTGACCGCATGGCCGCTTTTGACGTAAATCGCTTCACCTGCCTGCAGCTTGTCGCGTGCCGCCAGCGCGTCGTCCAGCTTGTCTGCGGTAAAGCAGCCATGCAGCCAGTCACCCAGCAGTGCAGCTTGCCCGGCATCGTTCAAACGCAGCAAATCTGCCAACGGCTTCAAGCCAACAGCGCTGTTGGGCTTGGCAGATGCAGCCGCATGGGGGGGCGAATAAAAAGACAGCTTGGCAGGTGGCGTGTCGCGGCCATCTGCGCCTGCAAAGCCGCGCACCATGTCCAGGCGGCTGACTTCCAGCGCACCCAGGCGTTCGCGCAACGCGGCCTCCAGTGCATTCTCCCAGCCTTGCTCGATATGTATGCGGCTCCACAAGCCCTGCAAGCCGTCCAGCCCATGTTTGGCGAGCCAGGGTTTGAGCTTGCCGTCAGTTTTGACTTTTTCTTGCAGCGCCTTGAGCGCTTCTGCTTTGGCTGACAGGTCAGCACGCTTGGCTGACTCGGTATTGACCAGCAATTGCTTGGCGCGCCTGTCTTCGTCCAGTTGCGGCACGCTGTCTGTCAGTTCATGCAAACGCGCCTCGGCTTCAAGCTGCGATTCTTGTGCGCTTGCAAATTGGGTAGTCAGGTTAACCAGCCGCGCTTCATCAGGCGCGTTCAGGGCGTTGCGGTCGGTGGTGAGCTTTTCCAGCCGCAGGCTCAAGGTGCGCGACTGCTCGCTGATGCTCCGCTGGTCAGCCGCCAGTACCTGGATTTGCTGCTGCACCTGGGCCACGCCAGTACGCTGCTCGTTGGCCTTGGCCTGGGCGCTGCGCAGCGCTTCTTCAAGCGCAGGCAGCTGGGCGTGTTGTTCTTCGCTTTGTGCGGCCAGCAGCTCGGCTTTTTCTTCACCGTCAATAGCTAGCGCACCCAGGTTTTCAGTTTCTACTGCTGCATCGTCCTTGCGCGTTGCCCACTGTGCGGTTTGCTCTTTGAGCTGGGCCAAGCGCTGCTCTACCCGCACCCGGCCATCGACCACAAAGCGGATTTCAGCCTCAAGCCGCCCCACCTCGCTGCTGGCCTCGTACAGCTTGCCCTGCGCCTGGTTAACGTGGTCACCAGCCGCGTAATGCGCCTGGCGAATGGTCTCCAGGTCTGCCTCAATGTGGCGCAAATCTGCCACACGTCCTTCCAGCTCGTTGACGGCTTTTTCAGCATCAAGCTTGACTTTGGCCTGGTCGGATTCGGCGTCAACCCGTTTTAAAAACCAGAGCTGGTGCTGCTTGAGCGTACCGTCAGTCTGCAAATGGTTGTAGCGTTTGGCAACCTCTGCCTGCTTTTCCAGTCTTTCCAGATTGGCGTTCAGCTCGCGCAGAATGTCTTCAACCCGGGTCAGGTTTTCACGCGTGTCCGACAGGCGGTTGGCGGTTTCGCGGCGGCGCTCTTTGTATTTGGAAACGCCTGCGGCTTCTTCTAAAAACAGGCGCAGCTCTTCCGGTTTTGACTCAATGATGCGGCTGATGGTGCCCTGACCAATGATGGCGTAGGCGCGTGGGCCCAAACCCGTGCCCAGAAAAACGTCCTGCACATCGCGGCGACGCACCGGCTGGTTGTTGATGTAGTAGCTGGACGTGCCGTCACGCGTTAAAACCCGTTTGACCGCAATCTCTGCAAACTGGCCCCACTGGCCACCCGCACGGTGGTCAGCGTTGTCAAACACCAGCTCAACACTGGAGCGGCTGGCGGGCTTGCGGGTCGTGGTGCCGTTAAAAATCACATCCTGCATCGACTCGCCGCGCAGCTCAGACGCTTTGCTTTCGCCCAGCACCCAGCGCACCGCGTCCATGATGTTGGATTTGCCGCAACCGTTGGGGCCCACCACGCCGACCAGCTGGCCGGGCAGCACAAAGTTGGTCGGCTCGGCAAACGACTTGAAACCGGAAAGCTTGATGGAATTAAGACGCAAAAGGCAACCCGTATTTATTGTGTAAGCTGTTGATTTTTAACGTTATTTAAAACAGTTTTAAGCTTGCAGGGCAAGCAGCGTCAAAAATCGCAAACGTCAATGTTACCCGAGGCGGCGGGGGCCAAAAACGGGCAACAAATTACTTTTTCAATGACCTGAAAACCAGTGCCAGACCCAGCAAGGCAATCCCCACAAAACACACAAACGACCAGTTGGCGATCGACAGGCCCAAAAACGTCCAGTCAATCTTGGTGCAGTCGCCGCTGCCCTTGAAAATCAGCGGGATGGCGCGTTTGAGGGGGAAGGTTTCGATCATGCCGTACAGGTCACGCCCGCAACTGGC
>JANOWR010000178.1:0-16033 GCA_031417995.1 Polaromonas sp.
GTCGCAACCACCGGGAGCCCCGCGGCGTGCGCTTCGAACAGCACCTGCGGGAGGCCTTCGGTGAGCGAGACGTGCAAGAACACGTTCCCGCGGCGATACTGGTTGAAATTGTTCCCCTGTTCTTTCAAAAATCCACCACCCAGCCGATCAAAGGCATCACGCCAGATTCCGCTTTGAAAGTGGTAGGGCGCGACATTTATGTGCGCGAAGGCTGCTACAACTGTCATTCGCAGATGATCCGCCCGCTGGTGGCTGAAACGCTGCGCTATGGCCACTATTCGGTGGCTGGCGAATTTGTGTATGACCACCCGTTTCAGTGGGGCAGCAAACGCACCGGGCCTGACCTGCACCGGGTGGGCGGCAAATACAGCGACGAGTGGCATCGCCTGCACCTGACCGCCCCGCGCGACCTGGTGCCAGAGTCCAACATGCCCGCCTACCCTTGGCTGGAGAAAACGCGTGCAGACCACACAACAATTGCCGCCCACATGACAGCGTTGCGGCGTGTGGGTGTGCCTTACACCGATGCGCAAATTGCCGCCGCGCCCGCTGAAGTCAAGGGCAAAACCGAGCTGGATGCGCTGGTGGCGTACTTGCAGGGCTTGGGCCTGGCGTTGAAATAAGGAAGAAAAATCATGAATCTCAGCATGGATGTCAATACGCTTCGCAGTCTTGTGACAGCTTTCAGTTTTGTACTTTTTGTGGGCATTCTGGTTTGGGCTTATCGGCCTGCACGCAAAACCGGATTTGACGAGGCAGCGCAATTGCCATTTGACAGTTTGACCAACAAGGATCAGGAGCCACAGCCATGAGCGATTTCACCCACGGATTCTGGCCCTGGTTCGTCGCTGCCGTCAGCCTGGTGTCGGTGCTGGCTTGCGGTTTGTTGCTGTATCTGGCGGGAAAAGCCACGGTGGTTGCACACGCTGGCCAAGCCGGTGACAACAAAGATGACAACACAACTGGCCATGTGTGGGACGAAAACCTGCGCGAACTTAACAACCCCTTGCCTCGCTGGTGGCTGTGGCTGTTTATTTTGACGATTGTTTTTTCGCTGGTTTACCTGGCGGTGTTTCCAGGGCTGGGCAGCTACAAAGGGCTTTTGAAGTGGTCAACCGAAGGCGAGCACCAGCAGGATGTAACGCAGCTTCGCGCGCAAGTCGCGCCTTTGTTTGCAGCTTTTGCGGCTCAGCCAGTTGAAGCTTTGATCAACGACAAACGTGCACTGGCCGTAGGAGAACGGCTGTTCATGAACAACTGCTCGCAATGCCATGGCTCGGACGGTGCGGGCAGCAAAGGTTTTCCGAATTTGACCAACGCCAATCCTGCATGGATGGGCGAACGCAGCGCAGCACACATTGTGCAAACCGTGACCAATGGTCGCATCGGCCTGATGCCGCCTATGGGCGCAGCCGTTGGCGGCGAGGCCGAGATCAGTGAAGTGGCTCAGTATGTGCTGTCACTGTCTGGCAGCCCGCACAACGAAATCAAGGCTTTTAGCGGTAAAGCCAAATTCGCGGCCTGTTCAGCCTGCCACGGCGTCGACGGCAAGGGCAACAAGGCATTGGGCGCGCCCAATTTGACCGATGACTACTGGATGTACGGCTGGGGCGAGGCGGCTATTGTCAGCGCTATCAAAAACGGTAAAAACAATGTCATGCCCGCCCAGTCTCCCAAACTGACGGCGGAGCAAATTCATGTGGTAGCGGCTTACGTTTTGAGTCTGTCGCAAAGCAGGGTTGTAGCACCATCACCTGCAACGCCTAAAACACCCTAAAAGCCAAATTGTGTCCAACAGTACCCAGCCTGCACCCAGCGCCAGAAGAATCATTCCGATAGCGGTCGATGACTCTTCAAGCGTCGCATCGCTGTATCTGTCAGACCCGAAAATTTACGCGCGCAGTGTGTCTGGCTGGTTCAACCGCTGGCGCTGGGCCATGGTGTTTGCAACGCAGCTGGTGTTTTACGGTTTGCCTTGGTTGTCCATCAATGACCGGCAAGCCATGCTGTTTGACCTGGCATCGCGGCGCTTTTATATTTTTAACCTGGTGCTCTATCCGCAAGATCTGATTTACCTTACCGGTCTGCTGGTTATAAGTGCTTTGGCGTTGTTTTTATTTACCGCTGTTGCCGGGCGACTGTGGTGCGGCTACACCTGCCCGCAAACGGTGTACACCGAAATTTTTATGTGGGTCGAGCGCAAAATTGAAGGCGACCGCATTGCCCGTATGCGGCTTGACAAGTCACCCTGGGACTTGAACAAAATTGCGCGCAAAAGCGCCAAGCAGGCGGTGTGGATTGCGATTGGTTTGTGGACAGGTTTTACCTTTGTCGGTTACTTCACGCCCATCCGTGAGCTTTCTTTTGAAGTTCTGAGTTTTGGGTTAGGGCCGTGGGAGCTGTTCTGGATTCTGTTTTATGGCTTTGCCACCTACGGCAATGCAGGCTGGATGCGTGAGCAGGTTTGCAAATACATGTGCCCGTATGCACGCTTTCAAAGCGCCATGTTTGACCGAGACACACTGACCGTGACATATGACGTGGAACGCGGCGAGGGCAGAGGTTCGCGCCCGCGCAGCGACACACCTGCCCAGTACCACGCCAAAGGCCTGGGCGACTGCATTGACTGCGGCCTGTGTGTGCAGGTATGCCCAACGGGCATCGACATTCGCAATGGCTTGCAATATGAGTGCATCAGTTGCTCAGCATGCATTGATGTGTGCAATGGCGTGATGGACAAAATGCAGTATCCGCGTGGTTTGATCCGCAACAGCACTGAAAATGGAGTGACGCAAAAGTTAAGCCAGACGCAAATGTTCAAGCGAGTATTTCGGCCTCGTGTGCTGGTCTACACGGCGGTGCTGAGTGCTATAACCGTCGGCATGTTGTGGAGTCTTTTGTCGCGTGCCGATTTCAAGGTGGATGTGCAGCGTGACCGTGGCTCGGTCGCGCGCATGGTGGGGCAGGGCATGATTGAAAACGTTTACCGCCTGCAAATCATGAATGCCACTGAGCAGGCGCAAAACTACACGATTCGCGTGACCGGACTGGAGGGGGTACGCATCATGCCAGATGCTGCCATCACTGTGGATGCTGCAAGCTCGCGCTGGCTGCCAGTGCGCGTGCAAGCGCCTCCGGGCTTGACAGCAGGCTCGCACCCGATTGCCTTTGTGATTGATTCCCAGGTTACACCCTCCACGCCTGCAGGTGAAGTGGTTGAAAAATCGGTTTTTCTGGTGCCGCGATAAGTCTTTTTATAAAGTACGCAATGATGACAACATCCAACCAAACCCATCCAGCCATCCCGACCATTCGCCCCTGGTACAAAGAGTTTTACGTCTGGATGGTGATAGCCGGACCCGTGTCAGCCATGCTGGCCTGCGCTGTGACGGCGGTGTACATCTTGCAGGGGCCCGATGCGGTGGTGTCTGAAAACTATTACAAAGAAGGCTTGGCTCTGGCCAAGGAAGCAGGCCAGGCCCAGCCTGCCATGCAACCTGCCAAAACAGGGCGTAACCACAGCGCAACTGGAGGAGACAAAAATGCCAAGCCTTGACCTGGAAAAATCGCGTGTCGTCAAGCGATGGGTATTGATTACCTGGCCAGCGTTTTTGGCGGCCTGCCTGTTAGAAGCGCTGGTTTTTGCAGTTGTTGACCCGAGCGAAGTGCATTGGTCGGCTCAGGCGGTACAGCCGTCGCGTCAGGCGGTTTACACAGCGGCATTTTTCAGTTTTTGGGCTATTGCCATGGCGTGCAGCAGTCTGGTTTTGTGGTTGAGCAAACCGCCACGCGACATCAATGACACAGCTCGTGGCTGACGATGCGCTTGAGTGCTTCTGGGTCCTGAATATGAATGTGTCGCTGGTTGACAGTGATCATGTTGTCCTCTGCGAACTTTGAGAAGGTGCGGCTGACCGTCTCTAGCGTCAGGCCCAGGTAGCTGCCGATTTCTTCGCGTGTCATGCGCAAAATCACCTCGGAGCTTGAAAACCCGCGTGCATGCAGGCGTTGCACGAGGTTTAGCAAAAACGCTGCCAGCCGTTCTTCGGCCCGCATGTTACCCAGCAGCAACATCACGCCGTGCTCACGCACAATTTCACGGCTCATGATTTTGTGGACGTGGTGCTGGAGTGTCTTGATTTCCCGTGCAATTTCTTCAATCCGGTCAAAAGGCAGGGCGCATACTTCGGTGTCTTCCAGCGCAATCGCATCACATGTATGCGTGTCAGTGGCAATGCCATCCAGCCCAACGATCTCACCGGCCATCTGAAAGCCCGTGACTTGGGTCTGCCCGTCTTCAGAAGAAACAGTGGTTTTGAAAAACCCGCTGCGTATGGCATAAAGCGCCGTAAAAGCGTCACCGGCACGGAAAAGTGCGCTGCCGCGTTTGACAAAAGGCCTCTTGGTGACCAGTTCGTCAACACGTTTCAGCTCATCAGTATCCAGCCCAATGGGCATGCACAGCTCCCGCATATTGCAGTTGGAGCAGGCTGTTTTGATGAAATGTTTGTCCAATTTGGCCCCTGAAGCTGGTGGCTTTGATAGTACCGCACCAGACGCGTGCGGCATGACAAAAAAGGTGGCACTGACTGACATGGTGTTTTCCTGCTCGGGTTGGAATTTTTGCTGGAAGAACTGATGCGGTGTTGATTTACATCAAAGGCATTTTGAATCTTTCGCGGATGATGCAAGTTAATACGAAGAGTTCTATCAATGCGATCTTTTAAGCCTGCTATCTATGTAGGCCTGCACGGCTTCGGCTTGCAGGACAACACGCTGTGCGGCACCCAATGCAAGCCACGCTAGCCGTCACCGCTTTGCTGATGGGCCTGGCAGGTGGGCCGCACTGCGTGGCCATGTGCGGCGCAGCTTGCGCCGGTATGGGGCGCACCCAAGCGGGGCAGAGCGTAAGGGTCCTCTGGGTATTTCAGGCGGGCAGGTTGCTGGGCTATTCGGCCCTGGGTGGGTTGGCCGCCATGTCCATGCAGGGCCTGGGCTGGCTAAGTGTTCATTCAGCAGCGCTCCGGCCGGTATGGACGCTTTTTCATGTGGCGGCCGCCCTGTTGGGCTTGATGCTGTTTTGGCAGGCACGCCAACCAGTCTGGCTTGAAGACTCGGCCCGCAGGGTCTGGCAAAAAGTGCGTTCAGTCACTGGCCACTTAAAGGGTGGGGCGGCTCTTGCCCCCATTGGCTTGCTGGGTATTTTGTGGGCGTTGCTGCCTTGCGGCTTGTTGTATTCAGCGTTGCTGGTAGCGGCCATGACCAGCAGCGCAGCCCAAGGCGCAGGCGTGATGGCCTTGTTTGCGTTGGGGAGTGGCGTGTCGCTGATGGCAGGGCCCTGGCTGTGGCTGCGTTTGTGCGGACACGGCTCTGGCCAGTGGGCCATACGCATCGCGGGTCTGGCACTGCTGGGCAGCTCAGTTTGGGCGCTCTGGATGGGGCTGGTGCACGACACCGCACCGTGGTGCCTGAGTCCCTAGATGGCCTGTGCTTTAGCTCTTACAATTCGTTTTTTCAGGCGTAAAAACCAGACTTTACGGATCAAAAGACATGTTGAAAATGCGGTGGAGGTGGATGGCATGGTCAGCCTTGACATCGCTGCTGTTCTTGACGGCTTGCGGCGATAAAAAAAAAGCCGCCGGTCCCCGGGACGAAGCCAAAATCCTCAACATCTACAACTGGCCCGACTACATTGCCAAAGACATGGTTGCCAACTTTGAAAAGGAGTTTGGCATCAAGGTCAACTACCAGAGTTTTGAGAACAACGAGGGCCTGCAGTCGCAGCTGATCGCGGGCAGCACGGGCTACGACATCGTGGTGCCTGGCGCGGTGTTTGCCAAGGCGCAAATTGCCTCTAGCCTGTACCAGTCACTCGACAAAACAAAACTGGGCAACTACGCCAATGTGGATGCCGCTTTGATGGCCAAACTTGGGCAGATTGACCCTGGCAACGCTTACCTGCTGCCGTGGGCATGGAGCTTCACCACGGTGGGCATCAACAAGGCCAAAGTAGCCAAAGCGCTGGGCACCACAGCGTTGCCTGCCAATGCGTGGGACCTGGTGTTTGACCCGGCCTACACCGCACGGCTTAAATCTTGCGGCATTGTTTTTCTGGATTCACCCACCGAAATCTTGCCACCCGCCATGCATTACCTGGGTAAATACGCTTATTCAAATAACGTGCTGGACCACCAGGCAGCAGGTGCCATGCTGGCTAAAGTGCGACCGCACATCCGGCTTTTTTCAAGCACCATGATCGATGACCTGGCCAATGGCAAGGCCTGCGTGGCGCTGGGCTGGGCAGGGGACATCAACATTGCCAAAGGTCGGGCACTTGAAAATAAAAATGGCCATGAAGTAGAGGCGCTGCTGCCAGCCACAGGCGGGCTGATATTTTTCGACAATCTGGCGATATTGAAAGACGCCAAACACCCGAATAATGCCCACACCTTCATCAATTATTTTTTGCGGCCTGATGTGTCTGCCGCGCTGACGAATGAGCTGGGCTATCCAACGGTGAACAAAGCCAGTCTGAGTTTGGTGGATCCCGGCATTGCGGCAGACAAAGCTGTTTTTCCGGATGCTGAAAATTTGCAGAAAATGGTGTCACCCAACAGTTTCACCAATGACGCAAGGCAGTCATTGAGCCAGGTCTTCACGCTGTTTAAAAAAGGGAGTTGAAACTTGACCGCCTATTTGGAAACTGATCAGCTGGTCAAACGCTTTGGCGATGTGACGGCAGTGAGTGACGTGTCGCTCAGCATCAACAAGGGCGAAATATTTGCGCTGCTGGGCAGCTCAGGTTGCGGCAAGTCCACCTTGCTGCGCATGCTGGCGGGCTTTGAGGAGCCGACATCCGGGCGTATTTTGCTGGGCGGCAATGACATTGCAGCCATGCCGCCGTATGAGCGGCCCGTCAACATGATGTTCCAGTCGTATGCGTTGTTCCCGCACCTGAGCGTGTGGGACAACATTGCCTTTGGCTTGAAGCGTGAGGGCATGCCCAAAACGCAGATTGCCCAGCGCGTCGATGAAATGCTGCGCCTGGTGCAGCTGCAGGACTTTGCCAAACGCAAGCCGCATCAACTGTCGGGCGGGCAGCAGCAGCGAGTGGCGCTTGCGCGCAGCCTGGCCAAAAAGCCGCAATTGCTGCTGCTGGACGAGCCCCTGGGTGCGCTGGACAAAAAGCTGCGTGAGCGCACACAGTTTGAGCTGGTCCATATTCTCGAATCCGTCGGTGTGACCTGCGTGATGGTGACGCACGACCAGGAAGAAGCCATGGCCATGGCCAGTCGCATCGCCGTGATGAGCCAGGGCCGCGTGCTACAGGTAGGTACGCCCAAAGAAATTTACGAATATCCAAATTGCCGCTTTGTGGCGGACTTTATTGGCAACGTCAATTTGTGGGAAGGCACTTTGACACTGAATGCGGCTGACCGTTGCGAAGTTAAAACGGCGCATGGCGTTGTCCATGTGGGGCATGGCATCAGAGGTACCCAGGACATGTCCTGCGCAGTGGCGGTTCGCCCCGAAAAAATCACAATCTCTAAAACCCGGCCTGCCGTTTCAGCCAATCTGTTCACTGGAACAGTCAAAGAAATCGCTTACTTCGGCAGCTACAACACCTTTATTGTTGACCTGCCCGGTGGTGGCACCGTGAAAATACTGGAAGCCAACACATCACGCTACGACGGTGGTGACATCACCTGGAACGACCCCGTGTTTTTCTGGTTTGACGAGACGGCGCCTGTCGTCCTGACCCAATGACCATGAAAACCCGGTTATCACCTGGCAAACGCTTTGTGATCGGCGTGCCTTACGTCTGGCTGCTGGTTTTTTTTGCCTTGCCATTTTTTATTTTGCTGCGCATCAGCATCACCGACATGGGGGCCAGCATTGACCCTTTCACGCCGCTGCTTGACCGCACAGGTGACAGTTGGCGCCTGCTGCTCAAGCCGCAAAACTACCTGCCCCTGTTCGCCGATGGCACGTCGGGCTTTGGCGACACGATTTACGCCCAGGCCTACCAGACATCCTTGAAATATGCGGCTTTAACGACGCTTTTCTGCCTGGCCATCGGCTACCCGTTTGCCTACTTTCTGGCACGCTGCCAACCGTCTGTTCGCCCAGCGTTGCTGCTGCTGGTCATGCTGCCGTTCTGGACGTCATTTTTGCTGCGTATCTCGGCGTGGAAGGGCATCCTGGCTGACCAGGGCGTACTGAATAATTTACTGCTGTGGCTTGGCATCATCAGGCAGCCCATGGTGATGCTCTACACCGATGTGTCGATGCTGGTGGGCATGACCTATGTGTACCTGCCCTTCATGATTTTGCCGCTGTACGCCGTGCTGGTGAAGATGGACATGCGCCTGCTGGAGGCCGCACACGACCTGGGCGCGAGCCGCTTCAAGGCGTTTTGGCTGATTACCGTGCCGCTCAGCAAGGCGGGCATTGTGGCCGGTTGCATGCTGGTGTTTATCCCGGCGGTGGGTGAATTTGTCATTCCGTCGCTGCTGGGCGGTGCTGACAACATCATGATTGGCCGCGTGATGTGGGACGAGCTGTTCAGCAGCAACAACTGGCCACGTGCCAGTGCGCTGTCGGTTGTGATGATGCTCTTGATTCTGGTGCCGCTGGCGCTGTATTACCGCTACAAAGACCGGACTGCCGCATGATGGCCAGCCGTTTTCTTGAAAAGCACACCGCACGATTCTGGCTCGCGGCTGTGTTTTTGTTTTTGTACATTCCGCTGTTTTTCCTGATCGTTTTTTCCTTCAACAGCACCCGGCAAGACGGCGTGTTTACCGGTTTTTCATTGCGCTGGTATCAGGCGCTTTTGACCGATACGCGGCTGGTTGAAGGCTTCTGGTTGTCTTTGAAAGTGGCGCTGCTCACAGGCACTCTGTCGGTGGTGCTGGGCTGCTTTGCCGCCTTTGTATTGGTGCGTTACCGGCAGTTTTCTGGCCGCACACTGTTTTACGGCATGGTCAATGCGCCGCTGGTCATGCCCGAGGTCATCATTGGCCTGTCGCTGCTGCTGCTCATGGTGGCCAGCCAGCGTATCTTTGGCTTTCCTGAGCGCGGTTTTGCCACGCTGGTGCTGGGCCACACGCTGCTGGGCATGGCGTATGCCACCACCGTTATCCAGTCGCGCCTGCAAGACATGGACAGATCGATTGAAGAAGCCGCCATGGACCTGGGCTGCAAGCCTGTGCAGGTGTTTTTTCTGATCACATTGCCAAGCATTGCACCAGCACTGGTGTCCAGCTGGTTGCTGGCTTTTACCTTGTCGTTTGACGATGTGGTGCTGTCAGAATTTTTGTCAGGCCCCGGCGTCACCACGCTGCCGCAGGTGATCTTCAGCTACGCCCGGCGCGGCGTGAACCCGTCGATTTATGCGGCGGCCACGCTGCTGATTGCTACCGTTTCGCTGGGCATCGTTGTTTATAGCCTGTACATGCTGCGGCAGCAAAGGCGGGCTATTTCTTCGACGGCAAGGTAGCCAGTACCACGCCCAGCAGCGCCACGCCAAAAGCCAGCGCCTGCACGCCACTCAGGCTTTCACCCAAAAATACCACGCCGACTGCTGCGGCGCTGACTGGCAAGAACACCGTGAACACGCCCGCCTGGCTGGCGGGAATGGTTTTCAGGCCCGTCATCCACAACCACACCGTCCACACGCTGGCCGCCAGTGAATAAAACACCAGCAGCAACCAGCTTGGCGTAGCCATACCCGCAAAGTCAAACTGCCAGGCTGCCCACAGCCCCAGCGGCGTAACGAGCAGAAAGCCCCACAAGTTGATCAGCGCTGTGATGCGCTTGGGGCCAAGTACACCTACCAGCTTTTTGCCGATCACGGCATAAGCGGCCTCGCAAAACACCGCGCCAAGCAGTAAAAAAGTGCCTAAAGGCCCGTTTTCAGGTGCTAAATTTGCCTGTAGCCCAATAGATTCGGGCGCGAGCAGCTCCTGTTTTGATAGTGACACCAGCGTCACGCCCACTACAGCGCACCCGATTGCCGCCCAGGTGCGCATGCCAATGCGTTCGCCTAGACAAGCCCAACTCATCACAGCAACTGCTGCGGGAATCGTTGCCATCACCACACCCGCAGCCACTGCACTGGTCATGCTGACACCAAACAGCATGCAGATGGAAAACAGGAAGTTGCCCAAAAAAGATTCCAGAAACAGCAGGCGTTTGGTTTGTGGCGTCAGACGTGCTTCATCTGCAGGCTTTTTCAGCCAGTGCAACATGGCCGCGCCGCCAATGCCAAAGCGCAGCCAGGCCAGCAAAAACACAGGCAAGGCAGCGACCAGCGGTTTGGACAGTGCCACGTAACTGCCCACCAGGGACATGCTGAGCGCCAGACAGGCGTAGGCCACAATTCGGTTCATGCTACCTACGATAACCGACCAGCCTGCCTACGTTTTCGTCTACGGCACCCTGCGCCGTGGTGAGCAGCGTGACATCAACCGCTTGCAACCTGCACCGGTCTTCATGGGCGATGGACAAATCAACGGCATCTTGTATGACCTGGGCAGCTACCCCGGCGTTCGCCTCGGCAGCGCGCGTTGGGTGCAGGGTGAGGTGTACCAGATCAGCCCCGAGCTTGAGCGCCAGCTGGACGACATCGAAGAAGTCTGGCCGCAGCAGACAGGTGAATACGTACGGCGCGAGGTGATTGTTAAATGTGCGGGAAAGGCGTTGACCTGTCTGCTTTATGAAGCGGCTGAGGCACGCACCCAGAGGCGAAGGGTCATAGAGTCCGGGGATTGGGTGAAACGCGGCCTGGCTGCAATTTGAATACGCGCATGAATAACTCCTGAAAACATAGCATTGTCATTTCGCAACTTCACCTCGTCATGTCACCCGATAAAACAGAACCCACGCTATCCCAACTGCTGACACTTGCTGCGGCCTTGTCTTTGGGGGCTGCTGTGTCGCTGGGCATCACGCGCTTTGCCTACGGCCTGCTGCTGCCCACCATGCGCGCCGACCTGGGCTGGAGCTACACGCTGGCGGGGGCGATGAACACGCTGAACGCTGTGGGGTATTTGCTGGGCGCGCTGGCCACGCCGTGGCTGCTCAAACGCTTCACGCCTTCGTCCCTGCTGGTGCTTGGCAGTTTGCTGGCGGGTGTGTTCATGGCAGGAAGCGGCTTTTTTACCGATGCGCCGTCACTTCTGGTGCAGCGACTGCTGGCAGGTGTGGCCAGTGCGCTGGTGTTTATTGCTGGCGGCTTGTTGGCCGCGCGGTTGGGTGCGCTGGCCCCGAAGCACATGGGTCTGCTGCTGGGCTTGTATTACGGTGGTACCGGTTTGGGCATCCTGCTGTCGGCATTGCTGGTGCCCGCCATGCTGCAGGCGGCAAGCGGTGTGCCCCATGGCTGGGCTTGGGCATGGTGGGCGCTGGCCGCAGCGTGCCTGTCGGCAACTGCCGTGCTGGCATGGGTCGGGCGACCGGCAGGTCCATTGCTGCATCTGCTGAGTGCACCTGTCAGCAGCAGTACCCAGGTGGTGACGCAGCGGCTTTTCAGGTGGCGTGACTTTGCACCCGGCCTGATGGGCTACACCCTGTTTGGCGTGGGTTACATCGGCTATATGACGTTCGTGGTGGCGCTGCTCAAAGAGCAGGGCGCCACGCCTGGAGCCATCACGGTTTTTTATGCACTGCTGGGTGTGTCTGTGATGGCGTCATCGCGCGTCTGGGCGGGCCTGCTGGACCGCTTCAAGGGTGGGCAGGCGCTGGCTGTGCTGAACGCCTTGCTGGGCTGCGCCACTGTGCTGCCCGCACTGACGAGCGCCTGGCCGCTGGTGCTGCTGTCAGGCGTGATGTTCGGCGGCGTGTTTTTGTCACTCGTGGCCAGCACCACCGCGCTGGTACGGCACAACCTGCCGCAAAGCCAGTGGGCAGCGGGCATCAGCGCCTTCACCATCGTGTTTGCCGCAGGGCAAATCGTGGGGCCTACCGTGGTGGGCTGGATAGCCGATGGGCTGGGGGCGGGTAATGATCTGGCGGGTTTGAAGCGCGGGTTGATCTTTTCGGCACTGTCGCTTTGGCTGGGCGCAGCAGTGGCTATGCAGCAAAAAGCACTTTCATATACTGAAAAATAAATTTGCTGCACTGCAAGATAATTTCTCAATATAAGAAATTAAATTTCGTATTGTGAATTTAAAATCATAAGTCATTGATTTAATTCATATAAATAATTTGTCTTATATAAGACATAAGAGCTGAATAAGTCTTGTAGAAGACTTAGAATTCCTCATCGCTCAATAAAGCGGCGCAAGTTTTGCGTTCCACTTTTTTACTTTTACTTTTTTAACTACGGAGTTCACCATGCCCCAAACCCTCAACGACCAATTGTCTCGTGAGCAGCAAATTGCTGCCCTTGAAAAAGACTGGGCCACCAACCCGCGCTGGAAAGGCATCAAGCGCGGCTACAGCGCAGCTGATGTAGTGCGCTTGCGTGGTTCCTTCCACATTGAACACACACTTGCTCGCCGCGGTGCTGAAAAGTTGTGGGACTTGCTGCACAATGAAGCCTATGTCAACTGCCTCGGTGCGCTGACGGGTGGCCAGGCCATGCAGCAGGTCAAGGCGGGTGTCAAAGCCATCTATCTGTCGGGCTGGCAGGTTGCGGCAGACAACAACACCTACTCTTCGATGTACCCGGACCAGTCACTGTACCCGGTGGACTCGGTGCCAAAAGTCGTTGAAACCATCAACAATACTTTCCGCCGTGCTGATGAAATTCAACACGCCAAAGGCATTGATGCTGGCGACCAAAACTACATTGACTATTTTGCCCCCATCGTGGCCGACGCCGAAGCCGGTTTTGGCGGCGTGCTCAATGCGTTTGAACTGATGAAGGCCATGATCAAGGCAGGTGCCGGTGGCGTGCACTGGGAAGACCAGCTGGCATCCGTCAAAAAATGCGGCCACATGGGCGGCAAGGTACTGTTGCCAACGCGTGAGTCGTGCCAGAAACTGATTGCTGCGCGCATGGCGGCTGACGTTTGCGGCGTACCAACGCTGGTGATTGCCCGTACCGATGCGGAAGCCGCTGATTTGTTGACCAGCGACTACGACGACATTGACAAGCCTTTCCTGACGGGTGAGCGCACCGCAGAAGGCTTTTACAAGACCCGCAAGGGCATCGACCAGGCGATTGCCCGTGCCAATGCCTACGCGCATTACGCCGACCTCGTGTGGTGCGAAACCGGTACGCCCGACCTCGAATTCGCAAAGCAGTTTGCTGACGCGGTACACAAGGTTCACCCAGGCAAAATGCTGGCCTACAACTGCTCACCGTCGTTTAACTGGAAGAAAAACCTGGACGATGCGACCATTGCAAAGTTCCAGCGCGAGCTTGGCGCCATGGGCTACAAGTACCAGTTCATCACACTGGCTGGCATTCACTCCATGTGGTACAACATGTATGACCTGTCGCAAGACTATGTCAAGCGTGGCATGACGGCGTATGTTGAAAAAGTGCAAGAGCCAGAATTTGCAGCCCGTGACCGTGGCTACACCTTTGTGTCGCACCAGCAAGAAGTGGGCACTGGGTATTTTGATGAAGTGACCACCGTGATTCAAGGCGGCAAATCTAGCGTGACGGCGCTGACGGGCTCTACCGAAGAAGAGCAGTTCCACTGATCTCACAGTTTTTTGAATCAGCCCGGACAGCCTTGACTCAGGGTTGTCCGGGCTTTTTTGTGGGCGCTTTTTCGCGTAGAGTGAAGCTTGTCACCCACAACCCTGGAGCCTGCGATGACTGATGCCACAGTAAGTTTTAAACGTGTGCCTTGTCCTGACTGCAATGGCACAGGCGAGCTACGCATTGACAGCGAAAACATCAATGAGCAGTTTGAGGTTGAAAAGCAAACCGTCATCACCGAATGCCCACGTTGCCGTGGGCTGGGCTTTTTGCCGCCGGGAACGCCTTAGTCGATTAAAATACATAACGCAGTTTTTTTCACCACCAGCGCGGCATCTACCGCGCTTTTTGCTTTTATCAGTTCGGATACGACTTTTTCATGATTCAAATCACGCTCCCCGATGCATCCAAGCGCGAGTTTCCGCAGGCCGTTACAGTGGCTGAAGTTGCTGCTTCTATTGGCGCAGGCTTGGCCAAAGCCGCGCTGGGCGGCAAAGTTGATGGCAAAGTTGTTGACACCAGTTACCTGATTGAAAAAGACAGCGCGCTGTCCATCATCACCGCAAAAGATGCGGACGGGCTCGATTTGATTCGCCATTCGACAGCCCACTTGTTGGCTTACGCTGTGAAAGAACTTTTCCCCGATGCGCAGGTCACGATCGGCCCTGTGATTGAGAACGGGTTTTTCTACGATTTTTCGTACAAACGCCCGTTCACGCCTGATGATTTGCTGGCCATTGAAAAGCGCATGACTGAGCTCGCAGCCAAAGACGAACCCGTGACACGGCGCGTGCTGCCGCGCGATGAGGCGGTGGCGCATTTCAACAGCATTGGCGAGCATTACAAGGCTGAGATTATTTCCAGCATTCCGGCGGGTGAAGATGTATTGCTCTACCGCGAAGGCAATTTTGAAGACCTGTGCCGTGGCCCGCACGTGCCGAGTACGGGCAAGCTGAAGTTTTTTAAATTGATGAAGTTGGCAGGAGCCTACTGGCGCGGCGACCACCGCAACGAAATGCTGCAACGTGTGTACGGAACGGCCTGGGCCACCAAAGACGATTTGCAGCAGTACCTGACGCAGCTTGAAGAAGCCGAAAAACGCGACCACCGCAAGCTGGGCAAAGAACTCGATTTATTCCACATTGACGACCACGCGCCAGGCCTGGTGTTTTGGCACCCCAAGGGCTGGACGCTATGGCAAGGCGTGGAGCAGTACATGCGCAAGGTGTACCAAGACAATGGCTATCAGGAAGTCAAAGGCCCGCAGGTCATTGATAAAACGCTATGGGAAAAAACCGGTCACTGGGACAAGTACCGCGACAACATGTTCACCACCGAGAGCGAAAAGCGTGAGTACGCTCTCAAGCCCATGAACTGCCCCGGTCATATTCTGATTTTCAAGCAGGGCATCAAAAGCTATCGCGACTTGCCGCTGCGCTATGGCGAGTTTGGCCAGTGCCACCGCAACGAGCCGTCGGGCGGCTTGCACGGCATCATGCGTGTGCGCGGCTTCACGCAAGACGACGGCCATATTTTTTGTACCGAAGAGCAGATTTTGAAAGAGTGTGTGGACTACACCACGCTGCTGCAAAAGGTCTATACCGACTTTGGCTTTAAAAACATCATTTACAAAGTCGCCACCCGGCCTGAGGCGCGCATCGGCTCTGACGAAAGCTGGGACAAGGCCGAGCACGCGCTGATGGAAAGCCTGCGTGCATCGGATTGCGAATTTGAAATTTCGCCTGGCGACGGCGCTTTTTACGGCCCCAAGATTGAATACACGCTCAAAGATGCGATTGGCCGACAATGGCAGTGCGGCACCATGCAGGTTGATTTTTCAATGCCCGAGCGGCTGGACGCTGAATATGTGGGCGAAGACGGCGCGCGCCACAGGCCCGTCATGCTGCACCGCGCCATTGTCGGCAGCCTGGAGCGATTTATCGGCATTTTGATTGAAGAACACGCTGGCGCGCTGCCTCCTGGCTGGCGCCGATGCAGGTTTCAGTGCTCAATATCACCGATTCCCAGGCTGATTACGCCCGGGAAGTTGCTAAAACGCTGCAAAATCAAGGGCTTAGGGTCAACCTGGACCTGCGCAATGAGAAAATAACGTATAAAATACGAGAGCATTCGATGCAAAAGCTGCCGTACATCCTTGTCGTAGGCGACAAAGAGATGGCAGCCGGAGCCGTTGCAGTGCGCGCCCGGGGTAACAAAGACCTCGGTGTGATGCCTCTTGATGCGTTTGCACAGCAAATTGCTTCAGACATTGCACAAAAAGCCTGATTTTTCAATTTGATCAATTAGCTTCTGGCCGTTTGAATACGGGCGCAAGTCGCTATAGCTTTTATAGCAAAGTTTAAAGGACATCGA
>JANOWR010000179.1:0-15638 GCA_031417995.1 Polaromonas sp.
CCCGCAAGCGGCCGAGGGGCCGTCCGGTCGATTTCAGCCGTGCTGGCGCCAGCCGCGCCGGCCTTTCATGAACTCGCGCACCTTTTCCTGCTGAATCGGTGTCAGGTTGTCGTAGAAGTCCGCTGCGGCGGTCAGCACCTCAGGGCTCTTGCCGTTGAGTGCAGCCGTCTTCTCGGCGATCAGGGCCTGCGCCCGGCTCTTGTCGAACTTCTCACCGGCCACCAGTGCCTGGAACTCTGCGCGCGGGTCGGTCGTCTTGCCAACCAGCGCCTGGCGCTGCTCCTGCAATTTGTCGGCCAGCGTGACCAGGCGCTTCTTCTGGTCCGCGTTCAATTCGAGTTTGGACGACACGCGGTCGATCGCCTTGCCGCGCCACTCCGCGCTTTGCTGCGAGTCCATGCGCATACCGTGAGGGCCGTCCATGCGATGGCCGCAGGCGGACAGGCCGCCCGCCACGAGGGTGGCGCCGAAGACGCCGTAAAGGGTACGTTTGATCCAGGTTTTCATGTTGGCTTCCTTTCGAGAAGTGGGTTGAACATGAACGCGATGTTGCGCGCCAGCACGCGCTTTGTCGTCTCGCCGCCGTATCCGTATGTTTCGGCGTGTATCAAGGGCTGGCCCAGGCACCATCGATCAGCGCATCCCGACCTTGGCGCCCTCAAACAGCGCCGACTTGCCCGGTGGCGGGGCGCGCCAGTACTGCGTCGGCGCTTGCACGGTGGCGCCAAGTTTGGCCGCGGCATGCCAGGGCCAGCGCGGGTCGTACAGGATGCCGCGCGCCAGCGCCACGAAATCGGCACGCCCGCTGGCGATGATGGCCTCGGCCTGCTCGGGTTCGGTGATCAGGCCGACCGCAATGGTGGGCAACCCGGTGGCGGCGCGCAATCGCTCGGCAAAGGGGACCTGAAAGTCAGGGCCGACGGGAATCTTCTGGCGTGGCGACACGCCGCCGCTGGAAGCATGAAGAAAATCGCAACCACGCTCGCGCAGGGCCAGGCCGAACTGCACGCATTGCTCGATGTCCCAGCCGCCTTCGACCCAATCGGTGCCGGAGACGCGCACACCCACCGGCACGCTGCGCGGCACGGCGGCGCGCACCTGCTCGAAGACTTCAAGCGGAAAACGCATGCGGTTTTCCAGTGAACCCCCATATGCGTCTGTACGCGCATTGGCCAGCGGCGAAAGAAATTCGTGTAGCAGATAGCCGTGCGCCGCATGCAACTCGATCGCGTTGATACCCAGGCGATGGGCGCGTCTCGCCGAATCCGCAAAGGCCGCCGCCACACGGCGCAAACCGGCCAGGTCCAGCTCGTGCGGCGGCACCTCTTTCTCGGAGATCGGCAAGGCCGAGGGCGCATCGGGCAGCCAACCGCCCTGCTCCAGAGGAATTAGCTGCCCGCCGTCCCAGGGCGCCTGGCTCGAAGCCTTGCGCCCGGCATGCGCGAGCTGAATGGCTATCGGCATGTTGGAGTGCTTGCGCACTGCCTCCAACACGCGCTTGAGCGCGGCCTCGGTCGCGTCCGAGTACAGGCCCAGATCGCCATAGGTGATGCGCCCCTGCGCCTCGACCGCCGTGGCCTCAATGATCAGCAGCGCCGCGCCCGACAGCGCCAGATGCCCAAGATGAATCAGATGCCAGTCGTTGGCCTGGCCATCAACACTGGAGTATTGACACATGGGCGCGATGACGATGCGATTGGCTAGCTTCAGATCGCCGATGGCGTAGGGGGAGAAAAGTTGGCTCATGGTGATGATGGGGCGATGCTGCTGCGTTGAAATGAATCTATGCGTCAAAGGTCTCTGTGTCCACTTCGCTCAAGCCCTGTGGCGCGTAGCGTTGGCCATGCACGGTGCGGTGATTGATGTGAGCCTCCAGTCGCTGCACCAGGGCGGGTTCGAGCTTGATTTGCATGGCGCCCAGATCCTCGTGCAGATGCTCCACGCTGGTGGTGCCGGGAATCGGCACGACATGCGGCGCCTTGTGCAGCAGCCAGGCCAGGGCCAACTGCGACGGGCTGCAGCCGATGTCTTGCGCCAGTCCGTTATAGGCGGGCAGCAGCCTCAGATTAGCCGCGTAGTTTTCAGGTGTAAAGCGTGGCATGGCGCGGCGTATGTCTTTGGAATCGAGCGTGTCTATGTCAATCAGGTCGCCACATAGAAAACCACGTGCTACCGGGCTGAAAGCCACAAAGGCCGCGCCGATTTCTGCACAGGCTTGCAGCACTGCTATTTCAGGGTTGCGCGTCCACAGCGAATACTCGGTTTGCACCGCGGCTATGGGGTGCACCGCATGCGCCTTGCGCAAAGTAGTGGCAGATACCTCAGACAAACCAATGCTACGAACATGGCCCTTTTTCACCATGTCTGCCAGCGCCCCAACGCTGTCTTCAATCGGCACGCTTTTGTCCCAGCGGTGCAGGTAGTACAGGTCAATAACGTCGGTCTGAAGCCGGCGCAAACTGTCTTCACAGGTTTGTTTGATGGTTGCAGGCCTGCCGTCAATCACGCGCACCAGCTTGCCGTCACCGGCTACATCCACACCCTGCATGCCGCATTTACTGGCCAGCGTGAATTTGTGGCGATGCGGCTTCATCACCTTCCCGACCAGCGTTTCGTTCGCTCCAAAGCCGTACAGCGTGGCAGTGTCAAACAGGGTCACGCCTGCATCAAGCGCGGCCAGCAACACGCGCTCGCCTTGCTCGGCGCTGACGGGCGCGCCGTAAGCGTGGCTCAGGTTCATGCAGCCCAGGCCGATGGCTGAGACTTCAAATTGGCCGAGCTTGCGGGTAGGCATGGTCATACGAGTTGTCTTTCCAAATCATGTAATACCTGATAGCAGGCCAGCACGCTGGCCACGCTGCTGTTGGGCTCGCGGCCTTCCTTGATGGCGGCAAAAAATTCGCGGTCTTGCAGCTCGATGCCGTTCATGCTCACGTTCACCTTGCTGACATCGATTTTTTCGTCTTTGCCATTGAATAAATCGTCATAGCGTGCCAGGTAGGTGGCGGTATCGCCGATGTAGCGGAAGAACGTGCCCAGCGGCCCGTCGTTGTTAAAGCTCAGGCTCAAGGTACAAATCGCGCCGTTGGCCGCTTTCAGCTGAATGCTCATGTCCATCGCAATGCCAAGCGCCGGGTGAATCGGGCCCTGCACAGCGTTGGCTTTCACAATCGGGCTACCGCACTGGTAGGCAAACAAATCAACCGTGTGTGCGGCGTGGTGCCATAGCAAATGGTCTGTCCAGCTGCGTGCCTGGCCCAGCGCATTCATGTTGGTGCGACGGAAAAAGTAGGTTTGTACATCCATCTGCTGGATGTTGAATTTGCCTGCTGCAATTTCTTTGTGCACGTACTGGTGGCTGGGGTTAAAGCGTCGAGTATGGCCACACATGGCCACCAGGCCGCTGCTTTTGGCCATGGCCACCACAGCGTCGGCACCCTTGATGCTGTCAGCCAGGGGGATTTCAACCTGCACATGTTTGCCCGCCTTCAGGCAAGCCATGGTCTGGTCAGCGTGCATCTGGGTTGGCGTGCACAGAATGACAGCATCCACTTCTTTTAAAGCCAGGCTTTCAGACAGGTCGGTCGTGACGTGACCAATGCCGTATTTGGCGGCAGTCTCTTTGGTTTTTTCAATGTCGCGGCTGATGAGTGACACCACTTCAACGCCGTCAATATTTTTAATGCCGTCGAGGTGCTTGATGCCGAATGCGCCTGCGCCGGAAAGAGCTACTTTGATTGTCTTGCTCATATCAGTTGTTCTCCAGAATCAGGTGGCCCACGGCCGTGTTGGATGCGGGCACATGGTAGAAGCGGTGTTTGACGGTCGGCTTGCTGCCACCGTTCAAGTCAGACATCGCACCACGCGCAATCAGCCACATCACTAGCTCAATGCCCTCACTGCCTGCTTCGCGCACATAGTCAATGTGCGGCACAGCGGCCTGGCGCTCAGGGTCGTTGATCATCGTATCCATAAACGCGCCATCAAAGTCCTTGTTGATCAAGCCTGCACGCGGGCCCTGCAACTGATGGCTCATGCCGCCTGTGCCCCAGATCTGCACGTTCAGGTCCTCGTCATAGCTCTCAATGGCTTTGCGAATCGCCTTTCCAATGTTCAGGCAGCGCTGGCCCGATGGCACCGGGTACTGCACCACATTGACGGCAAACGGAATTACCGGGCAAGGCCACTTGAAATCAGACTCGGGTGGCTGACCGCACATCAAACTTAGCGGTACGCTCAAGCCGTGGTCAACGTCCATTTTGTTGACGATGGTCAGGTCAAAATCTTGTTGAATCACTGACTGCGCGATGTGCGCGGCCAGCTCAGGATGGCCCTGCACCACAGGCACAGGGCGTGGCCCCCAGCCTTCATCGGCGGGCTGGTAAGACGCAGCCGTACCAATGGCAAATGTGGGAATCATGTCCAGACTGAAAGCTGTGGCGTGGTCATTGAACACCAGAAAAATCACGTCTGGCGTGTTGTCCTTCATCCACTGTTTGGAATATTCGTAGCCCTTGAACAACGGTTGCCAGTAGGGCTCGTGCGTCTTGCCCAAATCCATCGCTGCGCCTATGGCTGGGACGTGCGATGTAAAAACGCTGGCGGTAATTTTTGCCATTTAATTCAATCCTTTGTTTGCAACGCTACGCTGACCTTGAGGCTGATTTTGCGCTTGCGCCGTGCCGTTTTCACCTACCACGCGGTTGCCTTCAACCGAGCGCCCGCCAGCGATCATCATGTCGCGGTATTCAATTTCGGTCATTCCGGTCATGCTGCCCGCCATCTGCTGAAAGCTCTTGCCATGCGTGGCACCCAGCTTGGCCAAAAAGTAAATGTTGCCACCGAGCGAAATGGCACGGTTCAAATCGACATCCAGCACCGCCTGCTTTTGCGCTTCTGTCATGGGCCATTCGTCAAGATAGGCACGCTGGTCGGCCTTGAAACGTTCACGGTTGTCATGCGTCATCAGGCTCATGCAAAACTGGTTCAGGTGGTAGCCCTTGCGGCTTTCGTCGGCATCAAAAATTGTGGTGCCGGGCACGTCTAGGTAATTTTTATTCAGTGACATGTCAACTCCAATAAAGTCGGTTTGGATTGTCCACCAGCAGCTTTTGCTGCAACTCAGGCGTGGTGGCAATCTGCGGAATAAAGTCCACCAGCAAGCCATCATCTGGCATGTGGTCTTTCAAGTTTGGGTGCGGCCAGTCGGTGCCCCACAGCACGCGGTCGGGGAAGGTTTCAACCAGCCGTTTGGCAAACGGCACCACGTCCTGATAGGCCTGCTGCTCGCCATTCAGGGCTTTGGGGCCGCTCACGCTCAGGCGCTCGGGGCAACTGACCTTGCTCCAGATGTTGGGGTGCTCGCGCATCATCCTGACGAACAGCTCAAACTCGGGGCCATCCACTGGCTTGGTGACATCAGGCCGGCCCATGTGATCCACCACCACCGTTGTTGGCAGCGCCGTGAAAAAGTCATACAGCTCGGGCAAGTCCACCGCTTCAAAATAAATTACCACATGCCAGCCCAGCGGTGCAATGCGGTTGGCAATTTCGAGCAGCACCTCACGCGGGGTGAAGTCTGCCAGGCGTTTGACGAAGTTAAAACGCGTACCGCGAACTCCGGCGGCGTGCATGTCTTGCAGCTCGGCATCTGTCACGTTGCGGTTCACGGTGGCCACGCCGCGCGCCTTGTTGTTCGATGCCTTGAGCGCATCCACCAGCGCCCGGTTGTCACTGCCGTGGCAGGTGGCCTGCACGATCACGTTTTTGTCAAAGCCCAGATGGTCGCGCAGGGCAAACAACTGCTCTTTGGACGCATCGCAGGGCGTGTACTTGCGCTCTGGCGCATACGGGAAAACATCACCAGGCCCAAACACGTGGCAGTGTGCATCAACCGCGCCAGGCGGCAGTTTGAAGGTGGGTTTTGAAGGGCCGGTGTACCAGTCAAGCCAGCCGGGAGTTTTGATAAATTGCATGTTGTTTAATCAATATATTTGAGACCAGCTTTGGCCAAAGGCTCGCGCATGTTGTACATGTCCAGGCCCAACACGCCTGCTGCCAGCTTGGCGCGTTTCTCGCCTTCCAGGTCTTCTCTGGCCTGGGACGCATCAGCCACCTTTTGTGCGTCTGCCGCAGCCACCACGACCACGCCATCGTCATCAGCAATGATGACGTCGCCGGGGTTGACGTTAACGCCTGCGCAGACCACCGCAATATTGACCGAGCCCAGGGTGGACTTGATGGTGCCCTTGGCGTGAATAGCGCGTGAAAAGACCGGGAAGTTCATCGAGGTCAGATCTTTGATGTCGCGCACGCCGGTGTCGCTGATCAGGCCCACACAGCCGCGTGCCTGAAAAGAGGTGGCCAGCAAATCGCCAAACATGCCGTCGCTGTTTTCAGACGTGCAGGCCAGCACCACCACATCGCCGGGCTGAATCTGCTCGGCCACGACGTGCAGCATCCAGTTGTCGCCGGGTTGCGTCAGCACGGTGACAGCCGTGCCGCAGACCTTTGCGCCGTTGTAGATGGGGCGCATATAGGGCTTCATCAGGCCGACGCGGCCTTGCGCTTCATGGATGGTGGCAACGCCGAATTTGGCGAGCTTTGCAACGGCGGCCTTGTCGGCACGAACGATGTTGCGTTTGACAACACCCAAGGTATTTGCGAGGGTGGTCATGTCATAGTCCTTTAACTTTTAGTGCTGCATCCAGGCGCGGGAAAACGCGGCGCGTGTTGCCTTCGTAAATCTGAAATTTTTGTTCAGCGTTTAGCTGGGTTGACGATTCAATGTAGCGCTTGGTGTCGTCATAGTAGTTGCCGGTTTCGGGGTCAATGCCGCGCACGGCACCAATCATTTCGCTGGCAAACAAAATGTTTTTGACCGGGATCACCTTGGTTAGCAGGTCAATGCCCGGCTGGTGGTACACGCAGGTATCAAAAAATATGTTGTTCAGCAGATGATCTTGCAGCAGTGGCTTTTTCAGTTCATGAGCCAGACCGCGAAAGCGTCCCCAGTGGTAGGGCACAGCACCGCCCCCATGCGGAATCAAAAACTTGAGCGTCGGAAAGTCCTTGAACAAATCACTCGTCAGGCACTGCATGAAAGCTGTGGTGTCGGCATTCAAATAATGCGCACCCGTGGTGTGAAAGCAGGCGTTGCAGCTGGTAGAGACATGAATCATGGCCGGAATGTTGTACTCGACCATCTTTTCGTAGATCGGGTACCAGTGCCTGTCAGACAGCGGTGGCGATGTCCAGTGGCCCCCCGATGGGTCAGGGTTTAAATTGATGCCGACGTTGCCATACTGCTCCACGCATTTGACCAGTTCAGGAATACAGGTTTTTGGGTCAACGCCTGGGCTTTGCGGCAGCATGGCGACCGGCACAAAGTGGTCAGGGAAAAGCTGACTGACGCGGTAGCACAGCTCGTTGCAAATGGCCGCCCAGGTTGACGACACATTGAAGTCGCCGATGTGGTGGGCCATAAAACTGGCACGCGGGCTGAAGATGGTCAGGTCACTGCCGCGCTCTTTCATCAGGCGCAACTGGTTGAGTTCAATCGTCTCACGCAATTCGTCGTCGCTGATTTTGAGGTCACTGACTTTGGGCATCATGGCCGGGTCTTTGATGCCAGCGATCTGCTGGTTGCGCCAGGTTTCCAGCGCCTTGGGGGCGGTCGTGTAGTGGCCGTGGCAGTCGATGATGAGGGGTTTTTGAAGGCTCATTTTTAGTCCCGTTGTTATGAATATTTATGCCGAATGCATGCCGTGTTTTAGTTTGATGGAAGCAGCTTCATTGGATGCCATAAAGACAAACAATTTGTCTAGACTTTCGCGTTGGGTTGATGCTGCACAAGTTGCCGCTGAAAAAACCGTAGTGACAGCCACCGCCTCGGGCAGCGTACCTACCACAGTGATGCCATCCAGGTGCATCAGCTCGCTCAGTTGCTGAAAACCCAGCGCCACCTCGCCGCGCGCGACCAGCGCGCCGACGGGTATGCCAGGTGGGGCCTGCACAATGCGGGCCTGCAGCGCGTCCCATATGCCCCAGCGTTCAAACAGTTTGCTAAGGGCCACGCCGCTCGGGCCAGTTGAATAACCAATGGTGGGCGCTACCTCAATGGCGCTGCGCAAGGCTGATTCAGTCGATATATCAGGCAACGCCGTACCAGCCTTAACCGCCACCGCCACGCTGGAACGGACCAGGTCATGCCTGCTGCCGGCCAGCACATGCCCACCTGCTGCCAGTTTGTCAATCGCATCCGAGGCAAGAACAACGCCATCAAAGGCTTCCCCTGCCTGCACCCGTTTGGCGGCGTCTACACCGCCCACAGATTCAATCGTGACCTGTGTGCCTGTGGTGCTTTGCCACTGTGCGGCCAGCTCAGCCAAGACCTGACGCGTGGCCATCGAAGAGATGAGTTTGATCATGGCTGTTGCAAAAATTGATGAAGAACCTGAAGGGTTGCATCTGGCCGCTCCATCAACACCATGTGGCCAGCGTCCTCAATCACACTGAGCTGCGCATGAGGTATCAGCGCCTGCATGGCCGTGTGCTGCGCCACGCTGGCCCAGCTGTCTTGCCTGCCGCACAACAGCAGTGTCGGCACGCGCAACGCTTTAAGTACCGGACTGGCATCAGGCCGGGTCAGCAGCGCATGTTGCTGGCGCGCAAATCGGTCAGCCGTTTTGCGTTCAAACATGGTCAGGATGGCATCAATCAGCGGCGCGTCGTTCAAACGGTCAGGATGCACCATGCCCTTGACCCATTCTTTGCCCATGGCACGAACGCCCTGCTGGTGCGCCACGTCCAGCAACGCCATGCGGCCTGCTTTTTCGGTGTCGCCCGCAGGGCCTGGCTGGCGCGGCAGGTAGCCGGTGTCCATCAGTAGGATTTTTTGCACACGCTCAGGTGCGAGGCGTACCACTTCAAGTGCAACCCGGCCACCCATCGAATGGCCAGCCAGCGCAAAATCAGAAGAGCCTGCAGGGGCGGCGGCCAACACAGCCTCAGCCATGGCTGTGATGCAGTCAGCATCGTCGTAGTCGATGACCTGACAAGGCAGCGTATCTGAAAGTGCTTGCCAGAAAGTCCCATCGCACATCAGGCCGGGCAAGAGTAATAGAGGTAGTGTTGTAGCTTGCTTTTTCACTGTTCAATTTTGCGCCGCAAAGCCCCAAACTGAAACCGCAATGACCCGCTAGCAGTTAGAACAAACACGCATAGCTGGTTAATTGCTATGTCAATAAAATAAGGTATGGACTTAAAACAACTGGAATATTTTGTGCGTGTGGCCGAGCTGGGCAGTTTTACCCGTGCCTCCATTGCGCTGGACATTGCCCAGCCCGCGCTGAGCCGCCAGATACGCCTGCTGGAAGTCGAGCTTCGACAAAACCTGCTGACCCGCAATGGGCGCGGCGCGCTGCCCACTGAGGCGGGCAACCTGCTGCTCAAGCATGGGCGCGGCATCCTGCACCAAGTCGAGCTGGCGCGCGAAGAGCTGGGCGCGGTGCGCGGCGCGCTGGCTGGCCGTGTGTCGATTGGCCTGCCGCCAAGCCTGTCGCGGCTCATTACAGTGCCACTCAGCCGTGCATTCAAGCAGCAATTGCCGCAGGCGCATTTGACACTTACAGAAGGCTTTTCAGTGCTGATGCTGGAAGGCCTGCGCGTGGGCAACCTCGACATCGCGGTGTTGTACAACGCCGAGCATTCGCCCGATGTGGAAACGACCACGCTGCACACCGAAGAGCTGGTGCTGATTTCAAAAACAGCCCCCACGCCCAACAAGGCAGCCAAGAAAACACCAAAAACCAAAAAACGCGAGCCCATCACCCTGGCCGAGGTAGCCGACCTGCCGCTGATATTGCCCAGCCGCCCCAATGCGTTTCGCATCCTGATTGAAGGCGAGATGCGCACCATCAACCGCAAACCCAACATCAGTCTGGAGGTGGATGGCCTGAACGCAATTTTGAGTCTGGTCAAAGAAGGCATGGGCCACGCCGTGCTGCCCAGCTACACCCTGAGCAACTTTGATGACCCCTCCCCCTTTAGCGTGCGCAGTATCACGCAGCCTCGCATCATGAGCCAGCTGATGCTGGTACGCGCCGCGCGCAGGCCCAGTACCGAGACGCAAAAAAAGGCAATTGAGGTGGTGAAGTCGGTGTTGATCGACGCCATGAAACCCTACAACTGACATCGACCATGACATCAAAATTTGCCAAAGTGCTGCTCGTCGCCAGTGCACTTGCAGCATCGGTTTGCAACGCACAGAGCACCTCAACGGTCCCTTATCCCACCAAACCCATTCGCCTGGTCGTGCCCTTCACCCCCGGCGGCAGCACCGACATCCTGGGCCGTGCCGTGGCGCAAGAGCTGACCAAGGCCTGGGGCCAGGCGGTGATTGTGGACAACGTACCCGGCGCAGGCGGGGCTATAGGCGCTGAAAAAGTGGCCAAGGCTGCGCCTGACGGCTACACCCTGCTGATGGGCCACATAGGTACGCTGGCGGTTAACCCATCGCTCTACCCCAACCTGCCGTATGACCCCATCAGAAGCTTTGCCCCAGTGGCCTGGGTGGCGCGGGTGCCCAATGTGCTGGTGGTGCACCCGTCCGTTAAAGCCACGAATGTCAAAGAACTGGTGGCACTGGCCAAGGCCAACCCGGGCCGCATGAATTACGGTTCAGGCGGTAACGGCAGCGCGGCCAATTTGGCGACTGAATACTTCAAGCTGCAAACCGGCACGTCGCTGCTGCATATCCCGTATCGTGGCACGGCACCTGCGGTGACTGACCTCATGGGTGGGCAAATCCAGGTGCTGTTTACTGGCGCGCCTGCGGTGCTGGGGCAGGTTAAAAATGGGCAATTGCGTGCTTTGGCCGTGTCGTCCCCCACCCGCCTGGCCGCCCTGCCGGACTTGCCCACCGTCGCCGAGTCAGGCTACAAAGGTTTTGAGGCTGACCAGTGGTACGGCGTGGTGGCCCCGGCTGGCACACCGCGTGACGTGGTGGCCAAGCTGAATGCGCAAATCAACCATGCCCTGAATGCACCAGACATGAAAACCCGCTTGAACAACGAGGGCGCTATTGCAACACCCGCCACACCAGAAGCTTTTGGCCAGTTGATAGTCCGCGAGCTGGCGCGCTGGAGGCCAGTAATTCAATCTGGCAGAGTTAAAGCCGATTAAAAAGCAAATTGAATCCGGGCAAAATAAGCCAATGAGTTCAAACCCTTTTTGTTTAGCTGGCGTGATGGGCTGGCCCGTCGCGCATTCACGCTCCCCCCTTATCCACAACTACTGGCTGCAAAAGTACGGTTTGACAGGCTCGTACGTGCAGTTGCCCGTTGCCCCCGGTACGCTGTGCACAGCCATCCCCGGCCTGAAAGCGCTGGGCTTTAGGGGCTGCAACCTCACCATTCCCCACAAGGTCGAAGCTATGGCCTTCATGGACGAGCTGGACATCATGGCCAAACGCATGGGCGCGATGAACACCATCGTTGTGCAGCCTGATGGCTCGCTCAAAGGTTTTAACAACGACGGCTACGGCTACATTCAAAGCCTGCTGGATGCCAAGCCCGACTGGCGCGCCGATGCCGGGCCAGTGACTGTGCTGGGCGCAGGCGGCGCAGCCCGTGCTGTGGTGCTGAGCCTGGCCGACCGGGGGGCCAAAGAAATCAGGTTGCTCAATCGCTCACCCGCCACCGCCCAGGCGCTGGCTGATGAGTTTGGCGCACCCGTCAAAGCCCTGCCCTGGGCCGACAGGCACGCGGCATTGGACGGCATTGGCCTGCTCGTCAACACCACCAGCCAGGGCATGGTGGGTAACCCCGCACTCGACCTGGACCTGAGCGCCCTGCCCAAAACCGCCCTGGTGTCCGACGTGATTTACGTCCCACTAGAAACGCCGCTGATTCTGCAAGCCAAGGCACGCGGCAACCCCACAGTCAACGGCCTGGGCATGCTTCTCAACCAGGCGCGGCCTGCGTTTGAAGCCTGGTTCGGTGTATTGCCAGACATCACGCCCGAGCTGCAGCGCATGATTGAGGCGACGCTTTAGGCTGCTTGGTGAGCGCTACTGATTTAGTAGCGGCTTGCGACTTACCCTTGAAAGTAAAGGCCCAAGTAAATTTACTTTACTGAATTCATCACGCAACCCTCAACCCAGCCTGTACAGGTCAAACGGGCTCAATCGTGATCACCACCGTCATCGACTCGTCCCCGCCGCCGCGCCGCACGCCTTTGGCGGGTGGGCAGGCGTTGTAGTCGCCGCCCATGGCCAGGCGAATGTGGCGCTCGTCTGTCAGGCAGGCGTGGGTCACGTCGATGCTGACCCAGCGGCGTGTGGCCACGTCCAGGCACACGTCGGCCCACGCGTGGCTGGCCAAATCAGGTTCGTTGGCGGCGTAAAAGTAGCCGCTGACGTAACGCGCCGGGTAGCCCAGGCTGCGGCAGATGGCGACCATCACGTGGGCCTGGTCCTGGCACACGCCGTTACCCGCCTGAAATGCTTGCAGAGCGGTTGTTGCCACGTTTGAGCTGTCTTTTTTGTAGCTGATGGCGCGCATGACACCTTGGCTCAAAGCCAGCAAGGCCTGCAAGTCGGCGGTGCCATCAACGCTCTGCGCGATGAACTGCCGGCCGAATTCAGCAAGCTGAAAATGCGGTTCAGCCAGCGGTGTGCCGCGCAAGAAAAAGTACGGGTGCGGCAGGGTTTCAGCATCTGTAAATTCAGCCACGCCATGCGTTTGCACATCGCCTGCGGCGTTCACCAGGCTCCAGCGCACGTTGTCTGCCTCAGTGCCGACAAAGGTGTACGACTGGATGGTGTTGCCGAATCCATCGGTTTGTTTGAAGAGCTTTTCAGGCGCGCCCACGCTCCAGAAGTTGACCGTTTGCGCGGGGCCAGACTGCGGCGTGAGCCACAGCGTTTGCAAGGCATAGCGCAGCGGTGCGGTATACCTGTAATCGGTAATGTGTTTGACGTGAAGTTTCAAGTCGTTGCGGGTACTAAAAACTCGCGGCTCAGGTGGGCGCCCAGTTCGTTGACCCGGTCCAGGAACTGGGTAAGAAAGGCGTGCAGGCCGTTGGCCAGAATTTCGTCGATGCGGGCAAACTGCAGGTCTGAACGCAGCTTGCCTGCGCGGCGGCGGGTTTCACTGTTGGCGTCGCTGGTCACCATGGCCAGGTTGTTCATGACTTCATTCAGGCAACCCAGCAGCGAACGCGGCATGTCGGCACGCAGTATCAACAATTCGGCCACGCGCTCGGGTTTGATGACGTCACGGTAGACCTTGCGGTAAATTTCAAAGCCCGAGACGCTGCGCAATATCGAGCTCCAGTGATAAAAGTCAAACTCCTGGTCTTTGGCGGTGGCCTGGCCCAAAAAGTCGCTTTGCACAGCGTGGAATTTCACATCCACCAAGCGGGCGGTGTTGTCAGCCCGTTCCAGAAAAGTACCCAGCCGCAAAAAGTGAAAGGCCTCGTCTTGCAGCATGGTGCCAGCGGTCACGCCGCGCGACAGGTGAGAGCGGAACTTGACCCATTCAAAAAACTGTGACGGGTCACGCTCAAAATCACCGGCATTGAGTTTGCGAAACACTTCGATGTAAGTCTGGTTTTCAGTCTCCCACACTTCGGTGGTGAGGGTGCCGCGTACAGCGCGTGCGTTTTCTCTCGCGTTTTTCAGGCACGAAATGATGCTGGACGGGTTTTCTTCATCGCGCACCATGAAGTCCATCACGTCGCGCTGTGAAATGGCTTCGCCGTATTTGGCGGTGTAGGCAGGCTTGAGCTCGCTGATGGTCAGCAGGCCTTCCCAGCCGACCAGCGCAGCGCCAGCCGATTGGGGCAGCATCGAGGTCTGGTAGTTCACGTCCAGCATCCTTGCTGTGTTCTCTGCCCGCTCGGTATAACGGGACATCCAGAAGAGGTGGTCAGCAGTTCTAGACAACATGTTATTTACCTCCTTGTGATTGCGACTGCGATTGGGACTGCACAGGCACATCAGCCTCCAGAATCCAGGTGTCTTTGGTGCCGCCGCCTTGCGACGAATTGACGACCAGTGAGCCGTCTTTCAGTGCCACACGGGTCAGGCCACCGGGCACCATCTGTACTTCCTTGCCGCTCAAAACAAAGGGCCGCAAGTCAATGTGGCGTGGTGCTACGCCGCTTTCAACATAGGTTGGGCAGGTTGACAGGCTGAGTGTGGGCTGCGCGATGTAGCCTGATGGATTGGCCAACAGGGCCGCACGGAAATCTTCAATCTCGGCGTTTGTTGATGCGGGGCCCACCAGCATGCCGTAGCCGCCCGCGCCGTGTACTTCTTTCCCCACCAGATCTTTGAGGTTGGCCAGCGTGTATCTCAAGTCCTCTGGGTTGCGGCACATGTAGGTGGGCACGTTTTTCAGAATCGGTTTTTCACCCAGGTAAAACTCAATCATTTGGGGCACGTAAGGGTAAATCGACTTGTCGTCGGCCACACCTGTACCAATGGCGTTGCACAGTGCCACATTGCCGCTGCGGTACACATTGAGCAAGCCCGCACAACCCAGTGTTGACGTGTGCTTGAAAGCCAGCGGGTCCAGGAAGTCGTCATCCACCCGGCGGTAAATCACATCGACCCGCTTGGGGCCGCGCGTGGTGCGCATGTAAACAAAGTTGTCCTTGACAAACAGGTCCTGGCCCTCAACCAGCTCAATGCCCATTTGCTGCGCCAAAAAGGCGTGTTCAAAGTAGGCCGAGTTGTACATGCCGGGGGTCAACACAACCACAGTTGGGTCTGCCGTGGCGGGCGGGGCTGATGCGCGCAGTGTTTCAAGCAGCAAATCTGGGTAGTGCGCTACCGGGGCAACGCGGTTTTCACTGAACAGCTCGGGGAAGAGTCGCATCATCATCTTGCGGTCTTCCAGCATGTAGCTCACGCCGCTGGGCACGCGCAGGTTGTCTTCCAGCACGTAGTATTCACCGTTACCTTGTGCATCAGGCGCGCGAACAATATCAATGCCGCTGATGTGCGAGTAAATATTGCCCGGCACATCGACACCCATCATCTCGGGGCGAAATTGCGCGTTTTGAAAGATTTGCTCAGACGGCACGATGCCAGCCTTCAAAATCTCTTGCCCGTGGTACACATCGTGAATGAATCGGTTCAGGGCGGTGACGCGCTGCACCAGGCCTTTTTCCATGCTGGCCCACTCGTGCGCGGGGATGATTCGGGGAATCAGGTCAAACGGAATCAGGCGCTCGGTGCCCCCATTCCCGGTTCCTGCGTCTTCGTCTTTTGCACCGTACACGGCAAAAGTGATACCGACGCGGCGGAAAATCATTTCGGCCTCAGCGCGTCTGGCCTGCATGGAGGCGTCGGGCTGGCGCTGCAACCAGTTGCTGTACAGCTGGTAATGGTCCCGCACCTCTTCAGTGGACACGTTCATTTCATCAAACATCGGCTTCATGCGCTATATCTCCGTCAGCGTTCGTTATTGTCTGCCTACAGCTTAGCAAGTTATGCGCCAAAAAATGAACGCGTGCCGTTTTTATTGCGCTTGCTTCATGACACCGTGATGCCAATACCGCTGCCCCTGCTCGCGTTGGCAGAGCACTTTTTGAGGCTGTTGGCTCTGCCAGGTGGCCGCGCCGCAGCT
>JANOWR010000180.1:0-2102 GCA_031417995.1 Polaromonas sp.
GCCTGGTCGACCATGCCGCTCGCAAGGTAAGTTCGGCCACAGCAGAGCGCTTTGCCATCTGCAACAGTTTTACTGGCTACGTGCACGGTGTATCCGGCTGCTTGCAGCACTTTCACTGCTGCAAAAGCGTTGTCAGATTCAAAATAACCATTGAAGGTATCGACGAATAGCACCGCGGGCTTGCTGGCGGCTAGCACTTCATCACGTGTGGCGGTTTTGATATCCGAGTTGAAAAAAGTTGTTGTGCGCCATTGCGGCAAGCTGCGCCTGCTTGAGAGGCCCAACAGCTTTTCGCTCAAGACCGCCAAGCCCGGAATCTTGTCACGCAAGTTCAACAGCGGTGCCAGGCGACTGGCCCAGGGTGCGTAGTCGGGCAGGTGGGCAACGAGCTTGTCTTTGAATGTGTAGCCGTGCTTTGCCTTGTAATGGTGCAAAAACTCGACCTTCATTTTGGCCATATCCACACCCGTGGGGCAGTCGCGCTTGCAGCCTTTGCAGCCCACACACAGGTCCAGCGCGTCCTTCACAGCATCATCCGAATCGCTGCCCAATTGCCCTGACAGCGCCAGCCGCAGCGTATTGGCCCGCCCGCGTGTCGAATCCTTTTCATCGCGCGTTACGCGGTAGCTGGGGCACATCGTGCCTGCATCAAACTTGCGGCAGTGGCCGTTGTTGTTGCACATCTCCACGGCTTTGGCAAAGCCCTGGGCCACGTCGCCGCCTGTGCCGGGTGCGCTGGTCTTCTCTGTCACTGGGTCGTTCTGTACATTCCATGCGCTCCAGTCGAGTGCCGTTTTAATAGGGATAACGGTGTAGCTGGGTGCAAAGCGCATCAGGTGCGTGTCGTCCATGCGCGGCGGGTCGATGATGCGCTGCGGGTTAAACAGGTTGATCGGGTCAAGGTGGTTTTTAATCTTGCCAAAGGCCTCGTTGATCTTCGGCCCAAACTGCCATTCAATCCATTCGCCCCGGCACAGGCCGTCGCCGTGCTCGCCGCTGTAGGCGCCCTTGTATTTGCGTACCAGTGCTGATGCTTCTTCAGCAATGGCGCGCATTTTGGCGGCGCCGTCGCGTCGCATGTCGAGTATCGGGCGCACATGCAGTGTGCCTACCGATGCATGCGCATACCAGGTGCCTTTGCTGCCGTGTTTTTTAAACACTTCCGTCAGGCCGTCGGTATAGTCAGCCAGATGCTGGAGCGGCACGGCGCAGTCTTCAATAAAGCTCACCGGCTTGCCGTCACCCTTCAGGCTCATCATGATGTTCAGGCCAGCTTTGCGTACTTCCCACAGGTTTTTTTGCGGCGCATCGTCAATCATTTCAACCACCGCGCCGGGCAAGCCCAGGTCGCCCATCAGCTCCACCAGTTGCTTGATTTTTGGAATCAGGTCGGCTTTGGACGCACCCGAAAACTCCACCAGCAAAATCGCATCGGGCTTGCCAATCAGTGCCGTGCGTACGGTCGGTGCAAACGCCGGGTTTTGCAGTGAGAGTTCAATCATGGTGCGATCGACCAGCTCTACCGCTGTGAGCAGTCCATCGCCTAACTTCACGATGTGCTGCGCTGAATCCATCGCCTTGTGAAAGGTCGGAAAGTTCACCACGCCCAGCACCTTGGTGCGCGGTAATTCACTCAGTTTCAAGGTCAGTGATTTGGTCAGGCCCAGCGTGCCTTCGCTGCCCACCAGCAGATGCGCCAGATTGACGGAACCATCTGTGGTGTACGGCTTTTCATTCTGGTTGTTGAAGATGTCCAGGTTGTAGCCTGCCACCCGGCGCAGCACCTTGGGCCAGTGCGCCTCCAGCTCGGGCCGCAGTTCGTCTGAAAGTGCCTTGACGTAGTCGCCCAGTGCACGCGCATCACCACTGGCCTGGTCGTAGCGCCCCAGCTCAAGCAGCGCGCCATCAGATCGCCACACGCTGGCCCCCAGCACGTTGTGCACCATGTTGCCGTAGGCAATGCTGCGGCTGCCGCAAGAGTTGTTGCCCGCCATGCCGCCCAGCGTGGCCTGTGCGCTGGTCGATACATCCACCGGGTACCACAGGCCGTGTTTTTTAAGCGCTGCATTCAGGTGGTCCAGCACGATACCGGGTTCAACTTC
>JANOWR010000181.1:0-3936 GCA_031417995.1 Polaromonas sp.
AACGCGGTTCATGGTTTGCACTTTGAGCACCAACTTGTCGGTCAAGCCATGCTCACGCGCAAAGCGCACAAAGCAGCGCGCACCGTTGCCGCAATGCTCCACCTCACCGCCATCGGCGTTGTGAATCACGTATTCAAAATCGACGGCGGGAGAAGGTGCAGGCCGTACCGACAAAATCTGATCCGCACCCACGCCAAAGTGGCGGTCTGCCAAGAATTGATACTGCGCATTTGACAAGCCCAGCAGGCCGCGTGTTTCGTCCAGCACCACAAAGTCGTTGCCCGCCCCCTGCATTTTTGTGAATTTGACTTTCATGGTTTGATTATCGCGCTACGCTATGGTTTTCAATCACTAAAAAGACAAGTCATGCGCATTCCAGACTGGACCCCAGCCCTCAAGCCCCAACCCGACGATCTGGTGCAAGCGATTTTGAAACGCCGTGGCGGCGAACTCATCAACCTGGACAAGGCGCTGCTGTGGAGCGAGCCCCTGGCACGTGGCTGGAACGTTTACCTCAAAGCTGTGCGCACCGATTTGCCCACCAGCTGGAAGCTGCGCGAACTCGGCATTTGCACCGTGGCGCTGCTGACAGGCGCTGCCTATGAATACCACCATCACGCCCCCGATTTTATAAAGGCGGGCGGCACCCAGGCCGAGCTGGACGCGCTGCAGCTCATCTGCAAGTCAGATGCGCGCCAGGCCCAGCCGCATCAGACACTGGGCGCTGTTGAAAGCATCGTCATTCAATACGCAGCACAAATGACGCTTGACGTGAAAGTCACCGACACCGTGTTCGCGCAACTCAAACAGCACTTCGACACCACCCAGATCGTCGAGCTGACGGCGGCGATTGCCACTTACAACATGGTGGCAAGGTTTTTGGTGGCGATGGGGGTGTCGCCAGAGGTGTGATCAGTCTGCCTTGATGTTGTTGTCTTTGACAACTTTCGCCCAAATATCCATCTGCTTGTCAATAAACAAGCGTGCGGCATCAGCGCTGCCGCCGACCACATCAATACCTTGCGCGTCGAGCTTTTTGGCGATGTCCGGGGTTTTCAGCACAGTGTTGAGCGCCTCGTTCATGCGCTTCAAAATATCCGGTGGGGTTTTGGCTGGGGCCAGCACGGCCCACCAGGCGGGTGCTTCAAAGCCCGGGTAACCGCTTTCAGCAATCGTCGGTACATTGGGCAAATCGGGGCTGCGTTTGGGGCTGGTCACGGCCAGCGGGCGCATGCGACCACTGTCGATGTGCGGCTTGGTGACAAAGACCGAGCCGATCGACAACGGCACGTGGCCAGCAACCGCATCGTTCATCAGCGGGCCGCCGCCTTTGTACGGGATGTGCGCCCAGTCAATGCCGCCGTTCTTGCCCAGCAGCGTCATCGCCACATGGCCCAGGCTACCCGAGCCAATGCTGCCGTAGCTGACGTTCTTTTTGGCTTTGGTGGCTGCCACCACATCGGCAAAGGTTTTGTATTCGCTGCCTGCAAAAGTGGCCAGCACCATCGGCGACGTGCCCACCAGCACGATGGGGAGCAGGTCTTTTTTGCTGTCAAATGGCAGGTTGGGAATCAGCGCCGGGTTCACGCCGTGGGTGTCAAACACCACCGCGAAGGTGTAACCGTCTGCCGGCGCGGCCGCAACTGCCGCAGCACCAATGGAGCCTGATGCGCCGCCCTTGTTTTCAACAATCACGGTTTGGCCCAAAGCCGTTTGTAGCGGCACCTGCAAAATGCGCGCCACCTGGTCTACCGAGCCGCCAGGCGGGAAAACCGCCACCAATTTGATAGGGCCGCGTGTAGGCCACGCTGGTGCTTGCGCCATGACATGGGTCGCCAGAACCGACACCGACGCCGCCAGCAAACCAAAAATAATCGAACGTTTAAAAACCATTGAAGTCTCCATGATGTAATCCACTGATGGTAAGACCAAATCAACTTTTACAGCCTACGCGAGAACCCGTAGCCCTGCGCCCCGCCGCCACCGTTTTGCTGTTGCGCGATGGTGCACATGGCATCGAAGTGCTGATGACGCGCCGGTCCATGACGGCCAGCTTTGCACCGGGTGCCTATGTCTTTCCGGGTGGCGGGATTGATGCCGCAGACAGTGCTGCGCATGGCCAGTCAACCCGGCGGCAGACGCAAAGCGACTTGCACCTGACGCAAGCCGTTGCCGCCATTCGCGAAAGCTTTGAAGAACTCGGCGTGCTGCTGGCCCGGCATGCCGACGGCAGCCATGTCAATACCAGCGACATCGCAGCGCTTGACCGCAAAGCCCCGTTTGCCGCGCAATGCCGTGCACGCGGCCTGACATTGGCTGGTGCAGATGTATTTGTTCTCGCGCATTGGATCACTGACCGCGACTTGCCGCGCCGCTTTGACGTGCCCTTTCTGGTCGCGCGCATGCCTGAAGGCCAGGAACCCGTAGCTGATGAAGCCGAGCAATTCGAGCCTGAATGGATACGCCCGTCAGAAGCGCTGGCAAGGCACGCAGCGGGCAACTTTTTCATCATCTTCCCGACCATTCGCACGCTGGAGCGGCTGCAGCACTACGCCACAGTCGATGACGTGCTGAATGCCTGCGCAAGTGAAAAACCATTGTGGATATCTTGCCCACGCGCTGGCCTGCTGGCCGGACAGGTCGAGCGCTACATGGAGCATGAAGCACCGTTTGGCGAGCTGGAACTGACCAGCCCAGACGGTCAAATCGTGCATACGCTCGACTGGCAAACAGACAAGCCAGTAGCGCTGCTCAAAAACGTCATGCGCCTGACCGCGCCCAACCCCGGCGTGATGACCGGGCCGGGCACCAACAGTTACCTGGTGGGTGACGCGCAGTCGGGCTACATCGCCATCGACCCTGGCCCTGCAGATGCTGACCATTTGCAGCGGCTGTACGGCGCAGCGGGTGGCGACATCAAAATGATTGTGTGTACCCACTCGCATCCAGACCACTCGCCCGGGGCTCAACCACTACAGGCCTTGTGCATGGCGGCGGGCAAGGTGAGGCCGCCCATTCTCGGCCTGCCATCGCTGCCCACAGCGCGCGCAGACAGCACCTTCACGCCAGATCGAACGCTATTAAATAATGAGCTGCTTACGCCCGAATCTATTGGGCTAGAGGCTAATTTACCACCTGAAAATGGGCAAAACAGGCATACTTTGAAGGTTTTGCACACCCCAGGCCACGCCGCCAACCACCTGTGCCTCGTTTTAGTTGAAGACGGCCTGCTGTTCAGTGGCGACCATATTTTGAACGGCAGCACCACGGTGGTGAACCCGCCTGACGGCAACATGAACGCGTATTTGGATTCACTCGACTCTTTGAGCGCAGCATGTGATGAGCACAGCATCGACTTCATCCTGCCCGCGCACGGCTATGTGATTGGCCAGGCCAAAACGGCGATTGCGCAACTCAAGGCCCACCGCTTGAAACGCGAAGCCAAGATCATGGTCGTGATGCGGGCGATGCCTGATGGCACACTGGACGACTGGGTGCCGCTGGCTTATGACGATGTGGACGAACGCATTTGGCCAGTAGCCAAGCGGTCTTTGCTGGCGCATGTGGAGCGGATACAAGGCCTGACTCAAGCCCTGAAAAATAAAGTGTGAAGCCCGCCGATAAGCCGGATTTTGTGCGCTGAAGCGTTTTGCAACGCCTCAGTGTGACCGCCATTAATCTGGGCCGGGGGTCGCCCACCCGGCTCGGTGCTACCTACCCGCCAGCTCTGCGGAACCACATCAACGCTGGCCTATTTGGTATTGCTGCGCGTAGAGATTGCCCGTTTCACCCGGCCTGTTCAGGTTGCCCCAAACTGACCGACTCGTCTCTGTTGCTCTGATCCTCACCTCACGGTGGAGAGGTGTTACCTCCTACGCTGTCCTGTGCAGTCCGGACGTTCCTCCAGTGCCAGGTTTCCCATATGGCACCAGCGGC
>JANOWR010000182.1:0-5025 GCA_031417995.1 Polaromonas sp.
TGCTGGATGTTGATAAACGGAGGCTGCTCGCTGACGTTGTGGGTGTTCTGCTGCCGCAAATCAAATGAGTACACCTCGTCATGACCGGCAAAGGTGCGGCCCACGCTCCATTGCACACCCTTGGCGGCAATGCGTTCGTAGATGCCCAGTCGCTTGAAAATCTCCAGCGTTTTTTGCGCATAGCAAATACCGCGCGACGATGCGCCCTTCACGCCGACGGTGTTGTCTTCGTCCAGCAGAATCGCCTGGATGCCGTACTGGTTGAGCGCGCAGGCCAGCGTCAAACCTGCCAGACCGCCGCCGACGATGACGATGTCGTGGCGCTTGATTTTTTTTGCGTTCAGCTCAGGCGGTGGTGTGAAAGGGTATTCAGGCAGCAGGTAGCCCGTACCCGTAGAAAATTCATAGCCGTTGGCGGCTGGGGCTGGGGCTTGGGTGTAGTTGGGCGTGGTTTGAAGCATGAAATAACAACCATTTTTACCAGTATTTTAGTGTTGTAGCCCAATCAATACGGGCGTAATCAGCTATATATTTAATAGCATACGTGTTCAGGCTTTGGCGGCCCGTTCAGCCCGCCACTGCTGCTTGCGTGCTGTCCACTCTGCCAGGCGAGCATGCACGGTGGTGCTTTCCTTTTGCATCTGCACCTCGTCGGCCAGTTGAGCCGTCAGCTCCAGCCGCACACCGTTGGGGTCAAAAAAGTAAATGCTTTTAAAGATGTGGTGGTCTGTGACGCCCAGCACCTCAATGCCCTCGGCCTCCAGCCGGGCCTTCATGGCTTGCAGCTCTGGCACGGTGTTGACGCGAAACGAAATATGGTTGACCCACAGCGGCGTGTTGGGCGAGGGCAGGGCGGCCTCGTCATCACCCAAGTCAAAAAACGCGATGAACGAGCCATCTTGAAGCCTGAAGAAAAAGTGCGTGTAGGGGCAATATTCGCCCGTGCTGGGCACGACGTCGCTTTGAATAATATGAAACAGCGGCAGCCCAAGAATGTCTTCATAAAAATGCCGTGTCTCCTCGGCATCTTTGGCGCGGTAGGCGTAGTGGTGCAGTTGCTGGATGGGCGCGGGTGGTGGCAGTGTGGTCATGTGGGTAAGTATCTTTAAATTCTACAATGCGTAATTGATTTACTGTATCGTAATTATGTATTTTTGCCAATGACACGCTCGACATCCTGCATTTATTGAAAATGGGTATTAATACTATCGTGGTGATAGCTTTTATCTTTTCCCCGGATTGATTCCCGCAATTAGACGCGGCACAAGAATCGGGTTATCTTCACAGGGTCTTCGGCAAACCCGTTTTGCCTGAAGCCATACGATGTTTATCAACCCACCAGGAGATTTTTATGGCTCTCAAAGGCTCTAAAACAGAAGAAAACCTGAAGGCCGCCTTCGCAGGCGAGTCCCAGGCCAACCGCCGTTATCTGTATTTCGCAAACAAGGCCGACGTTGAAGGCCAGCCAGATGTGGCCGCTTTGTTCCGCTCGACCGCTGAAGGTGAAACCGGCCACGCGCACGGCCACCTGGAGTGGCTTGAGCAGTGCGGCGACCCGGCCACCGGCATGCCCTTTGGCGCCACCCGCGACAACCTCGCATCGGCTGTGGCTGGTGAGACCCACGAGTACACCGACATGTACCCCGGCATGGCCAAAACGGCGCGCGACGAAGGCCATGACGAAGTGGCTGACTGGTTTGAGACGCTGGCCAAAGCCGAGCGTTCACATGCCAATCGCTACGCAAAAGCTTTGACCGAACTGGTCGACTAAAAAATTTCGCCACGCTTGCAATGGCGTGGCGGTTTGGGAAAAAGTTTGGTGACAAATTTTTTCCCAAACCCACAAAAAAAGAAACAGCACCATGGCCACTGAAGGCAACCTCTGCGCCCCCACCCGTCACGCGATTGACTGGAAAAACCCGGACTATTACAACGAAGCGGCCACCTTCCATGAGATGGAACGCATCTTTGACATTTGCCACGGCTGCCGCCGCTGTGTCAGCTTGTGCGGCTCTTTCCCCACGCTGTTTGATCTGGTCGACAACAGCAAAACGATGGAAGTTGATGGCGTTGACAAAAAAGACTACTGGAGCGTGGTGGACCAGTGCTACCTGTGCGACTTGTGCTACCTGACCAAGTGCCCGTATGTGCCGCCGCACGAATTCAACCTCGACTTTCCGCACACCATGCTGCGGGCCAAGGCCATCAAGTTTAAAAAAGGCGATGTCGGTGCGGCTGAAAAGTTTTTGGCATCAACCGATACGCAAGGCATGTTTGCCGGCATTCCCATCGTGGTGCAAACCATCAACGCGGTGAACAAAACAAAACCCGCGCGCGCAGTGATGGAAAAGGTTTTGGGCGTTGACAAAAATGCCTGGATACCTGAACTGGCAACAAAAAAGTTTCGCTCAGGTGCGCTTGAGTCACCACCCCATGCGGTGAAAGATGGCATTAAAACGCCAGGCAAAGTGGTGATTTATTCAACCTGCTACATCAACTACAACGAGCCAGGCATTGGCCACGATTTGCTTAAAATCCTGAGCCACAACGAAGTGCCGTATGTGCTGGTCGAAAAAGAAAAATGCTGCGGCATGCCCAAGCTGGAACTGGGTGACCTGGACTCGGTCAACACCAGCAAAGAGGCCAACATCCCCGTGCTGGCCAAATACGCCAAAGACGGCTTTGCCATTTTGAGCGCCGTGCCGAGTTGCACGTTGATGTTCAAACAGGAAATTCCGCTGATGTACCCCGATGACGCCGATGTGCAGCTGGTCAAAGAGCACATGTGGGATCCGTTTGAATACCTCATGGCGCGCAAGCGTGATGGCTTGTTGAAGGTCGATTTGACGATTCCGCTGGGCAAAATCAGCTACCAGATTCCGTGCCACGGCCGGGTACAAAACATCGGTAAAAAAACCGAAGAAATGCTCAAAATGGTGCCTGCCACCAGCGTGCATACGCATGAACGTTGCTCGGGTCACGCCGGTACCTTTGGCGTTAAATTGCCATATCACCAGCAGGCAATGAAGATTGGCAAACCCTTGTTCAAAGCCATGGCCAATCACAAAGACGGCGGCCTGCCAGATGTCATCAGCAGTGATTGCCCGCTTGGCGGCCACCATATTGCCCAGGGCTTTGACGTGAACAAGCTGGGCGCTGTGCCGCAAAAACATCCGCTGACATTGATACGTACCGCCTACGGGCTGAAATAAATTAGCCGCTATGCAATTACTCGGAAAAATTACACGTGACAGCCTCATGACGCTTGAGGCCTACAGCAAATACCGCAAAGACAACAAGCCTGCCATCATGGCGCACCGCAAGCTGCGCAGTGTGCGGCTCGGTGAGTTCATCAACCTGCAGTTTGAAAGCGAAACCACTATCCGATACCAGATTCAGGAAATGCTGCGGATCGAAAAAGTGTTCGAAGAAGACGGTATCTTGCAAGAAATTGAAGCCTATGCCCCCTTGATGCCTGACGGCAGCAACTGGAAGGCCACCATGATGCTGGAGTACCCGGACATCAATGAACGCAAACGTGAACTGGCACGTTTGATTGGCGTGGAAGACCGCATGTTTGTCGAGGTTGAAGGCCATGCACGGGTGTACGCGATAGCCGACGAAGACATGGACAGAGAAAACGACGAAAAAACATCCGCTGTGCATTTTGTGCGGTTTGAACTGAACACCGCCATGTGCGCGGCAGTCAAGGCCGGTGCCAGCGTCAAACTGGGCTGTGACCACACAAATTACCCGGCGCACACGACGATTGCGGTTGAGACATTGGCTTCTTTGGCCAGCGACTTGAAGTAATTGGGATGCTGTTTTTACTCTCCCCCGCCAAGTCCCTCGACTACGACACGCCTGCGCAAGTCAGCACCCACAGCCAGCCTCTCTTCACGCGCCAGTCTGCGGCGTTGATAGATGTGCTCAAAACAAAGACGCCGCAAGACATCAGCAGCCTGATGACCTTGTCTGATGCGCTGTCAGGCTTGAACGTCGCGCGTTACCAGGCGTGGTCTAAAAAATTCAGCGCTAAAAATTCAAAGCAGGCGGTACTGGCTTTTAATGGCGATGTGTACGAAGGCCTGAACGCCAAAAACATGAGTGCCGCACAACTCGACTGGGCACAAGAGCATGTGTGCATTTTGAGTGGCCTGTACGGCGTGCTCAGGCCGCTTGACTGGATGCAGCCGTACCGGTTAGAGATGGGTACGGCGCTACAAACGCCCAAAGGAAAAAACCTGTACCAGTTTTGGGGCGCGCAACTGTCTGACTACCTGAATGAAAGAGCTGCCGCAGACACGTCACCCGTCATCGTCAATCTGGCCAGTGAAGAGTATTTCAAGGCGGTGGATGTGAAGGCGTTGAAAGCCCGCGTGGTCAGCTGTGTGTTTGAAGATTTTAAAAACGACAAATACAAAATCATCAGCTTTCACGCCAAGCGCGCACGCGGCCTGATGGTGCGTTATGCCATTGAAAAGAAAGCAGCAACCGTTAAAAAGCTTGAAGGCTTCAACGCTGAAGGCTACCGCTTTGAAGCTGCACAATCTGCGCCTGACCGCCTGGTTTTCAGGCGCAAACTGGCGTGATGTGGGCGTGAACTTCCCTTGTCCTTCACCCGGTGATGCAGGTGCGACGCTTGACGGGGGTGACAAGTGGGTGGAGGTGGTGCGCAGGCAACACAGCCCCGAACTGGTGGTGTTTGCCAATTTGCTGACCAGCGCTGAATGTGATGCGTTGATGGCTGCTGCCAGGCCGCGCCTGTCGCGTTCATTGACGGTAGACACGCACACCGGCAACGAAGCGTTGCACCCTGACCGCACCAGCCAGGGCATGTTTTTTGAGCGCTTTGAAACTGAGGTGGTGCAGCGTGTGGAAACCCGCATTGCCAGGCTGCTGCACTGGCCGGTTAAAAACGGTGAAGGCCTGCAAGTGCTGCGTTACCGCAGGGGTGCGCAGTACCTGCCGCATCACGATTACTTTGACCCCCTGCAAGCGGGAACGCCCGCCTTGCTGGCGCGT
>JANOWR010000183.1:0-7190 GCA_031417995.1 Polaromonas sp.
CAGCCGTTTGTGCTGGCCATGTCGGGCATTAAAACCAAAACCGCGCCTGCCGTGCAAATGCTGCTCGACGCAGGCGCACGCTTTGTTGGCAAAACTGTGACCGATGAGCTGGCGTTTTCAATGAACGGCAACAACGCACACTTTGGCGCGCCCATCAACGGCGCTGCGCCCCATCGCATTTCGGGCGGTTCGTCGTCTGGCTCGGCATCCGCCGTGTCAAACAATTTGTGCGACTTCGCATTGGGCAGCGATACCGGTGGCTCGGTGCGTGCCCCCGCGAACCACTGCGGCCTGTATGGCATTCGCCCCACCCACGGGCGCATCAGTCTGGCGGGCGTTCTGGACCTGGCTCCCAGCCTGGACACCTGTGGCTACTTTGCGCGGGACGTTGAAACCTTTGCACGCGTGTCCGGCGTGCTGCTGGGCACTGACACTGCGGCACTTCCGGAGAAAATCCGCCTGCTCAAACCGGCTGACATCTGGGCACTGCTCGATGCTGATGTGATGGCGGCACAAACCGCGCCGCTCGCGCGTGTTGAAGCCGCTTTGTGCAAAGCGCAAACCACCAACGTGGTGCTGGACGACATGGACACCATGTATTGGCGCTTTCGCTACATACAGGGGCGTGAGGCGTGGATGGTTAACGGCCCGCTGATTGAACGCTTTTGCCCGCCGCTGGGCTCGGGCGTGGCCGAGCGTTTTGACTGGTCACGCCAAGTGACTGATGAACAGATTGCGATGGCCACCGTTTACCGGGAGCGATTTAAAAAACACCTGGCCGACCTGCTGGGTACAGACGGCGTGCTGGTACTGCCCACCGTCCCTGACATTGCCCCGCTTTGCGGTGAGACTGGCGACGCCATGGAAAGCTACCGCAACCGCTCGATTCAAATGCTGTGCATTGCAGGCTTGTCGGGCTTTCCACAAATTTCGATGCCGCTGGGTCAGCGCCTGGACTCGCCGCTGGGCTTGTCGCTGCTGGGGCCAAGTGGCAGTGATGCCAGTCTGGTCAAGCTGGTGAGGCGCATTGCCAACACAGCCTGAGACTTCAAGTCAGTGTGATGCTGACAGGTTCAGCCAAGTCAGCCAGCTCGCAATCAACACTGCCAGCGCTGCGCTCCAGCACCACAAAATCGCCCGTCTCCAAGGCCAGCAAACCGTGGTGCCAGGTGCCCGCACGCAGCGTGATGCCTTGATGGCCGCTAACGGTGAACGCCCGAAGTGTTGAAGCGTCGGGCGCGTCATGACCCAAAGCCACCAGGACCACATAGCGCACACCCTTCAATGGAATAAAAGTTTGCGTGCCCAGGCGATGCCGCTCAAGCTCCGTCCATGGCCCGGCTGGGTTGCGGGCCGTGGCTTTAAAAATTGCCAGGCACGGCTTGCCGCCTTCAGCACCAAAGGCCAGCTCCGTCACCCCATCGATGCGCTGGCTGCTGCCGCCATTGATAGCGGTACCCGCCTTGCCCGGCGCATCAATCAACCAGCCGTAAGGCGCAAACGCCTCACGGGTGATGAATTGGGCTTTTAAAAGATGCACTTTAAACCTCTAGGCCAATGTATGCATAGGCAAGCAGCTATTTAATAAATAGCAAAGCGGGAATGCTTTGAATCAGTTGACGACGCGTGGGCATGAAAAGCTCCTTTGCCGTTGGCTATGTGGAAAGTCTGACTGATCTTGCGCCGTTATCCTAGCGCGCTTTGCCGCCTGTGTCTGGCCGCAACACCATCTCGCTGGCAAAGTCCAAAAAGGCACGGGTGCGGGCGGGCATCAGTTTGCGGGTGGGCAAAGCCACGTACACCGTGTAACGGCCAAAAATCCAGTCGGGCAGCAGGTGCACGAGCGCGCCACTTTCAAAATAATTGCTGGCCGGAAACCTCGGCAGCGCCGCCACGCCTGCGCCGCTGATGGCTGCCGTAAAAAGCGTCTCGTAGCTTTCTGCCTGAAACACCACCTGCATGCCCGCTTCAACATCGAGTTCGCTGCCGTCCAGGCGCGACAGCCGCATGCCGCGCATGGCGTGACCCGACGCCGCCAGCCACGGGAAGCGCAGGTAGGAGTGGCGCTCCAGCTCTTTGGGGGTTTGAGGCGTGCCCATGCGTTTGAGGTAGGCAGGACTGGCGCACACCACGTACTCGGTCTTGGCCAATGGGCGCGCCACGATGCTCGCATCAAACCCCTCATTGACCACCATGAAGGTCACATCAAACTCTTCGACCCGGTTTTGCGGAAACGGGTCAGCATGCAGGTGAATGGCCACTTTCGGGTACAGCCCCAGCCAGCGCGTGATTTGCGTCGCCAAAAAGTAATTGGCAAACAGCGGAGGGGCAACGATGTTGACCACGCCCTGCAGCTCGCTGGTGTTCTGGCTGGCGGCGGCTTCGGCGTCGTCTACCTCCTGCAAGATGCTGCGCACCCGAAGCAGATACGCCTGACCCGCGTCTGTCAGTGCCAGGCGGCGGGTGGTGCGCTGTATCAGCCGCGTGCCCAGGTGCTGCTCCAGGTCGGTCACCAGCCGGGTCACGCCCGCAGGGGACATGTCAAGCACCCGCGCCGCCGCTGCAAAGCCGCCTTCGTCGATGACCTTTTGAAACACGCGCATGGAGAGCAATCGATCCATAACCACCTTTTTACGCAATCAGTACGATAGAAAATTTGAATTGTTGCAGATATCGCAATTATCTATTGCCCGATGGGTGGTTTGCAAACACTTGGGTAAACCCTAAAGTTCACTCCATCGATGAGCCGAACACAAACAAGCGACTCACCGAGACCAGGCCAGGCAGGCGGGGGCAAAACCTCAAGCTGCCTGATCTGGATTGGTAAAAAAGACTTTTTTTGTAACTTTAAGGAAATTCATCATGAACTCGAAATTTATCGCCTCTACCGTTGTTGCCATCGCCGCTTTAACCGGTGCCAACGCCTTTGCACAAGGCAACTTGTCTGGCGAAGCCGCATATGTGATTGCGCCGGTCACCACAGCCAGTAACACCACACGGGCCCAAGTGCAGGCCGACTACCTGCAAGCGCGTCAAGGTGGCAATGTGGCTATCAGCAATGAAGGCGCTTTTGTAGCAGCACCCGTAGTTGCAACGGGCGTCACCCGCGCTGAAGTGCGCACTGATGCCGTAAAAGCACACCAGCTTGATGGCCGTATTGCCAGCTAAACCATCTGAGCGTCTGAGAAATGCAAGCTGCGGCAAGTCCGCAGTTTGTCCATAACGTCAAAAGCCTGCGATTTGCAGGCTTTTTTGCGCTTGTACTGGAGAAATTTACCGGGCAAGCTATAAAAAAGAGGCTTTAACCCTCACTTTCCATGGCCTTGCGATGCCGCTCGACGAATTCCTGATAAGTATTGATGCCGCGCAATTGCAAGATGGCGTTGCGTACAGCGGCCTCAACCAGCACGGCAATGTTGCGGCCGGCTTCTACCTGAATGATGACCTTGCGCACCGGAATACCCAGCACGTCCTGGGTGAGTGGCTCGTAAGGGATGCGCTCGTATTCGCGCTCAAGGGTTTCGCGGCGCACCAAATGCACAATCATTTTCAGGCGCATTTTGCGGCGTACGGCGGTCTCACCAAATATGGCTTTGATGTCGAGCAGGCCAATACCCCGCACTTCGAGCAAATTCAGCAGCAAATCGGGGCAACGGCCTTCAATTGTGGTCTGGTTGATGCGGTACAAATCCACCGCATCGTCGGCCACCATGCCATGCCCGCGCGAAATCAACTCCAGCCCAAGCTCACTTTTGCCCAGGCCTGACTCGCCGGTAATCATCACGCCCATGCCCAGAATGTCCATGAACACGCCGTGCATGGAGGTCCGGTCTGCAAAGTGCTTGGACAGGTAAGCGCGCAGCACGTCGATAACAAAAGCGGCAGATTCTGGCGTTGAAAACATCGGTAAGCCTGCGCGCTCACACATGGCTAGCAAAGTGTCAGGCGCGGTCTGCCCGTCGGCCATGATGAGCACCGGTGGCTCGAGTTTGATGATGCGAGAGATGCGGCGTACGCAAGACTCGTCACCTGCATTCAGCAGGTAAGCGACCTCACGCTCACCCAGAATCTGCACGCGGTAAGGATGGATGTAATTAAGGTAGCCCACCAGGTCAGCGCCCGACCTGGCTGCGCGCACCGCTACTTCGTCAAAGCGCCGCTCGGAAGCGCCCAAGCCAGCGACCCATTCCCATTTGAGGGCGGCGCGGTGGTCCTCAAACAGAACGTCAGCACTGATGGCGGTGGGTTTCATGGTTGCTTGGGGATGAAAAAATCAGGGCGTAACCAGGGGCCGTGAGCAGGCAGGCAACGAGGCCTAGCGCGCAGCTTGCGCAGCTTGGGCCGATTGCCATGAGGCAAGCAGCTGATGCAAGGCTTGGGCATCGGTGGTGGTTTTGAGTTGTTCCCGCAGTGTGCTGTCGCTCAGCAGCTCAGCTATTTCTGACAGAATTTCAAGGTGTTTTTGGGTTGCTGCTTCCGGAACCAGCAAAAAAATCAGCAAGGCCACGGCCTGCTCGTCAGGTGCGTCAAAGCCAATCGGCGTTTGCAGTTGAAACACCGCGGCCATAGGCGCTTTCAGCCCCTTGATACGGCCATGAGGAATCGCCACACCATGGCCGAGGCCAGTGGAGCCCAGGCGTTCACGCGCAAACAGGCTGTCTGTGATGAGTGCGCGGTTTAAACCATGCTGGTTTTCAAACAGCAGGCCGGCCTCTTCAAAAGCACGTTTTTTACTGGTCGCTTCAACGCTGACCAGGACTTGGGCGGGGGGCAAAATTTGCGAAAGACGATTCATATCACTCAATAAGTCGCCAAATTATGCACTTTAAGCTGCGTTTGAACGGCTTCAAGCCATAAAAAAGCCGCCATGTGTAGGCGGCTTGCGTCAAAGAGGCTTTCGGCTACTTATTTACGCGTGCAACTGTTCCTGGCGTTTGGCTGCAACGTGGTGATGGTCCTTGATTTTGGTTTTATGGCGCGCCACCTGGCGGTCTATTTTGTCGGTCAGTTCATCCACAGCGGCGTACAAATCGGCATGTGAGCTTTCGGCAAAAATGTCGCGACCCTTGACGTGTACATTGCATTCAGCGCGCTGGCGGCTGTCTTTTTCTTTCATGTTGTCAACCGTCAACAGGACTTTGACATCGACCACCTGGTCAAAATGTCGGGTAATTCGGTCTAGTTTGCTTGTCACGTAGCCGCGCAGAGCGGGGGTAACCTCAAGGTGGTGACCACTGATCGTCAAGTTCATAGAAACACTCCTTTATCAAGAAAGCAACAGAGCTGAAAAAACTATCCGCATCGAGCGTGTGAAACTTTTTGCAGATAGCGACGGGAACAAAGCACCTGAATTAACTATGCGCGCTAAATCGGCTAAATGCAACCTTGCAGCGCACAAAAAAATGAAACTGTTTGCATATATTTGCACGGGCATCCCAAGGTACTATTTGCAAGTTACATGCGCTTACCCAAGCCGGACCTCACACCATGTCGCTTGAGACCATCATTTCAACCGCTCTGACGCGCCCGGACGACGACCGGCGCGCGCTGGTGCTGATGGGCGGCGGCGCGCGTACCGCCTACCAGGTCGGTGTGTTGCAGGCCATCGCCAGCATGCTCAGCCTGGCCAGCAACGCACCTGACCCGGTTTTTCCTTTCAAAATTCTGGTGGGTACCTCGGCCGGCGCGCTTAACGCGACCTACCTGGCCAGCCGGGCCAGTGAAGGTCTGCATGCGTTTACCTATCTGACCAGCTTCTGGGGCACATTGCGTTCATCTCATGTCTACCACCTCAAGGTTCCTTTCTGGATACGCTCAAGCAGAATTGCGGCCGCGCTTTTTTTGTCTCAGCAAGTGCGGGCACAGCAGGCTTTTTTAAACAACACGCCGCTGGTAGACACGCTGCATAAAGCCATTGCCCTCGGCAATATTGACACCGCCCTGCATGACAAAACCCTGCATGCGCTGGCCGTGACGGCATCGAGCTATTCCAGCGGCGTGCACTGGACGTTTTGCCAGATGGCGAGCACCAGAACGCGGGAGTCCTGGAGCAGGCCAGGTCGCCGGGCCGACTTTCAGCCCATCACGATTGAGCATTTGATGGCATCAAGCGCCTTGCCGTTTATTTTTCCGTCCACGCCACTGTGGGTGGACGGGCGGCGCGAGTATTTTGGTGACGGCTCCATGCGGCAAAGTTCACCCTTGTCACCGGCCATGCACCTGGGAGCGTCGAAGGTGCTGGTGATCGGTGTTGGCCAGCCCGAGCGTGCAGGGCTGGCGGGTGGGCAAATTGCCGCCGCAGGGTCACGGCCCACACTGGGCTCGATTGCCGGGCACGCCATGGCCAGTGTGTTTCAGGACACGCTGCAAGCCGACGTGGAGCAAGCCCAGCGTGTCAGCCAGACGATGCGGCAATTACCGCGCGAAATAGCCATGGTGATGCCCTACCGGCCTGTGGATATTTTGGCGATTTCCCCTTCGCAGTCGCTTGATGCACTGGCGCAGGCGCATGCTGGCGAGTTGCATGCCGCCACCTACAACGCCCTGGCTGGACTGGGTGCGCTGGGTGAAAAAGGCAGCCCCAGCGGCGCAGCCATTGCCAGCTATTTGCTGTTTGAACCCGGCTTTGTCAAAGCCCTGATGGCCTTGGGCGAGCGTGATGCTTATGCGCGCAAAGCGGAGTTGCTTGACTTCTTTATGTAGGCCGCCCGTCGCTCACAGGTAGATCAATTGGCATTGCGGTGCGATAATTCAAACATCTTCACTACGGAGAAATCCTTGGAAACCAGCAGTACCAGCTAGCTTTCAGCACCGCAGACCATGTTGTCGGGGTGTTGGAAGCGACAAGCAACCTCACCCACTTTTTATCAGGCCTTGCGCTTTTCAAGCCTGGCGCCGATACAACAGGACATCCGTCATGCTCAATATTTTCACGCTCGCCAACGGGCGGCTCTTTCAGGAAGAAATCGAGTCGCTCGAAGAGCTCTCCAGGTTCCAGCCCATCTGGGTGGACCTGGAATCCCCCACACCAGAAGAAAAACGCTGGATCAAACAGTACTACGGCCTGTCGATTCCTGAAGACGCGATGGACGAGGACATTGAAGAGTCCGCCCGCTTTTACGAAGAAGACAACGGCGAGCTGCATATCCGGTCTGACTTTTTAGTCGCCGACGACCACGGCCCCCGCACAG
>JANOWR010000184.1:0-19117 GCA_031417995.1 Polaromonas sp.
ATCGGTCCCATTCTCGGGAATACTCGCCGTCGAGGCGCTTCCATGATCCTTGCTATCCTTAACAGGTCAATCGACACGGACCCACAACAGCAGGAGGCGGCTTCGCCGCGATGTGTTGTGGACCGGTCATTTTTACGTTAAAGCTCATGCTTAGCAACAGCGCCATTGCACTTATTGGCACATACCAGCGGTACATTTCGCCGCACAAGGGCTTTTGCTGTGCCTACCGCGCGCGCACTGGCAAGTCTTCATGTTCGGAATTTGCACGGCGGGCAATTCGCCGGTCTGGATTATTTGAAGGGCTACTGCTTTTGCGTCTGCGTTTTGCAGCCTGTACGTTATCGGCAGCAATATTGAGTGAAAATCAAAAAAACGAGGAGGTAAAAAATGAGGCGTGTCCGCTATTTTCAAAAGAAGGAGCTACTTGCATGGGCTACGGCTGCGTCGGCGCTTGTCCTTGGCCCTGAAGTGGCGGCACGAGTTTTAACTGGTTGCTCCATCGGATCGCCTACGGCTCCCGCTGAGCGCCAACGTTAGACCGCAATGGCGAACCCTTCTTCCCCTAACTCGTCCCGGTGGCGCACGGCCGCGATTGCGCTTCTTCTCTTATTCCTGCCGGTCTCGGTCTTCATAGCGACTCTCATAGGCAGGGCCCGCTTTGAGCAAAGTCAGGTGGCTTGGGCGCTGATCTGGTCACCGGGCGTATTTGTCTCCTCGCTGGGCGCGTTGACGATCGTTGCCTTGGTCTCCGGCTCGCGACCGGCTGCTGCCCAGGCACTTGCATGGGGGCTCTTGGTGTTGCTTGTCTGCGTTTCATTCACTGTGGCGGCCTATGTGTAGGCTGTTGCGGTCTAACTGGTCGGCCCACTCGGACCGCGCAACGGCAGGCTGCGCCCGCCTTCACGCGGCCAGTGGCCTCCAACGTTAACCTTCACTAAGGGTGCTCTTGAAACTCGGCAATCACGAATACAAATTCACGCGCGGGAGCGATGTGATCCGAGACGGAATGTTCGTCGAAGCGGAGGTGGTTTCTCCTCGCGTTTGTGGTGTCGTCGCCGAGATTTTTTACTCTGACACCGATGGCAAGTTCTCCGTATCGTGTTTTGAGGAAAATGTGCCGCTTGAAGTAATCGAATACCTTATCGCAGAAGGGCGCAGATGGCTTCCACCCAGCAAATTGAAGCAGTGATGGCTAACAGGTTGCTCGTCACGGACACGCAGCAGCAGGTTGCCGCTTCGCGGCGCTTGCTGCGTGCCGGACAGCGCCAACGTTAAATGCTCACTTTCCCTACCAGCAACTTCGGACGAGGCGTCGCCTTTTTGTGGCTGGGTGCATGTTGTGCGCTACTTGCTTTTGGCTTCATACAGCGTGATATTCACGACATGCCAGTTGCGTTTCTCTGGTTGTTGGTTGGGCTGGCATTTCCCGTGGGGTTCATTGGCCTCTTAATCGTAGGTGGGGTTCGGAACAATCGGGGTCAGACTCCAATTAATTCCCAGGCACGAGGCGCTGACGTCGCGAAGCTTCAGCGCAGCCCAGCCACAAATGCCTGCAATGCATCCGTCAATGCCACATCTGCCGTGTTGATCGAATAAATCTCCGACATGTGGCTGTGGCCCATCAGCTTCAGGACCGGCGGGCAACGGCTGGTCCGGCACATCGCGTCCCGAGCCTGCTCGGCCTGGGTATGAAAGTTCTGCGGGTCCAGCTCGGCATAGGCCAGCAGCATCGGTACGGTAGACGCCACCATCCCCGGCAGGGCCGAGCGCTGCGCATAGACCGAGGCGTCCTTGCCAAAATAGTCTTGGTTGGGTTCGAACGTGCTGGTGTCAAACAGGCCCGAGATCATGACCGCACCAGTTAGGCCACCGCCCGGTGGTGCGGTCGGTGGCGCGGCGATCACCCGGCCGATCTTCAGCAGGTCCTGCTGGATCTGAGCCGGAATCTGGGTGGGCACTGGGCCGCTGGCGATCGGCGCTGGACCGGGAGCGCTCGCGCAGGCGGCGAGCAACAGGCTCAGGATCGCAACAATTGAGGTCTTATGTGAAATGTGGTGCATGGTGGCCTGTGCAGAGTGTGTCTTCCGAGGATTGTTTTATGGTCTGGTGAGGCCCGATAGCAGGTAAACCCTTAGAAACAATTGGAGTCTCTAATTAACTCCAGTTCGCTAGGGGAACAATCGGGGTCGGGAACAATCGGGGTCAGACTCCAATTAATCTCCCCGATTCATCGGTTCTTCAAGGTAAAAATGAATATCGCATCTTTTACCTTGAAAAACCAAATCTTCAAGGTAAAATCGCAAATTCAATTTTTTACCTTGAAGAATTCCCGTGAACCCCTTCTTTGAACTCAACGAACAGCAAAAGCGGCAACTCATTGATGCCGAGATGCTGTTCTCTGCCCTGGAGCAGGCGGAGGCGGAGGCTATTCGTTATCGGGGTTCGATGTTTTGGCGTGAGCAGGATGGCGGGCGCTACCTTATTTCTCTGTCTGCTCATTCGCGCCAGCGGTCCCATGGCCCGGCGTCGCCTGAAAACGAGTTGAAGTACGAGAAATTCACGCAAAGAAAAACCGAGGTCGAAGCACGGCTGAAGTCGCTGCGTGCCAAGGCGGATGAAGTTAAGCGCATGAACAAGGCGCTGCGGGTGGGGCGCACGCCCGATATTTTGATAGACGTGCTGAACGCGATGATGCGCTACGGTGTGGCGGAGCATTTTTTGGTGGTTGGCACCCACGCCCTGTTTGCCTTTGAGACGGCTGCTGGCGTGCGCCTGCCAAACGATGTGATGGCCACGCAAGACGCCGATTTGCTGTTTGACACAGGCAAGCGGGCTGCTTTTGTGGAGGTGATGAAAGACCGTCAAATGTCTTTCCTGGGCATCTTGAAAAAGGTTGATAAAACCTTTGAACGGGATGACCTGGACAACCATACGGCGCGCAACGCGTCGGGCTATGAGATCGACTTGATCCGCCGCTTTCCGCCAGACCCTGAAGACACGACAGAGCACCCGCTACAACTGACGCCAGAAGACGGTGACTTGTGGCCTGTTCGGGCATCGATGGGGCAAAAGCTGTTGTCGGTGCCGCGTTTTGACCAGGTGGTCATTGGCATCAACGGCGGCATGGCACGCATGCGTACCGTGCACCCGCTGGACTTTGCCCGTATCAAGCGGCAACTGTCGCAAGACTTGCGGCGCGACCCGCTCAAAAAAACCAAAGACATGGCACAGGCGGAATTGATTGAGCAGTTGGTGCGGGAATGCCTGCCGCATTTGAACAAGCTACCAGTTCAACCTTAGTTGCTATTTATTCAGGAGCTGTTTGCGCCCGTATTCATTGGGTTAGAGGCCTAAAAGATGCCTAAAATCTTAATAAATGAAGAATGAGAGTCAGACTCCAATTGTTTAACCCGGCATGACATTTCCATCCCTGACATCTATCGCCTGCGCCACGCCGCTACGCATCATTCTTTTAGCCTTGACGCTCATGACCGCCGCCACCTCATCCCGAGCCGACAGCTCCAGCCCCAGCCTTGCCTCCTATTACGACCGCCACATGGCGCTCCAGGGCGATGTGGCTTATGGCTGGGTCGGGCGTGGCCAGCCTGCCCGCATGATGGCGGGCGTGGTGCAGCTGGGCGTGAGTGACAAGGCATTTTTTGCCTTGCTCGCCGATGGCACGCTCCAGACCTGGACGGATCAGCCCGCCCGCGCCACCACCTTGATGCGTGGCGTGAAGCGCTTTGCCGCTGGCGCGTCGGGCTGGTTTGCCATTGATACGGCAGGCGCGTTGTGGCACAGCGCAGGCGGCGCGGCGGCGCAGCGCATTGCACAAGATGTGACCGACATGTGCATTGGCGATAGCGCGGATTACTACATCCGCCAGGGCGGCGCGCTTTATGCCAAGGGGCTGGCTCACCGCGGCCAGTATGGCGACGGTAAGCTCACCGCCACCACTGAATTTGTCGTCACTGCGCAGGACGCGGTCGCCGTGCGTGCCCATACCGGCCATGGGATTTACTTGCGGCGCGACGGCACCGTGATGGGCACGGGCGGCAACCGCTTTGGCCCGCTGTCGTCCCACGGCCTGGGTGATAAGGCTGACCGCTGGGGAGCGATCTTTGAAGGAGCAATAGCCATTGCCACCGGCTCTCGCCATTCATTGGCGATCCGCGCCGACGGCAGCCTCTGGGCCTGGGGCGCAGGCTTTGCGATTGAGCCCGCCAGGTTGTTGGGCAACGTGACTGACGTCGCCGCTGGCGATACCGTCACCCTCGCCCGTACCCGTGAGGGTGCGCTATGGCAATGGGATGCGGGCAGCAGTCAAGCGCCCAGGCATCTGAGCTTGCCATAGCGGTTTAATCAAAGCCGGATTTCAAGGGCGTAATGGGGATCCATGGGATTGGAGTAAACGGGCTCAATCCAATTAAATAGCTACGACTTTAATAGCAAAAAATCAGGAACATGCCCCCTCCCGAATGCGAAGGTTCGCACGTTCATTTGTAAGATTTCGCAGGTTTCGCATCAGCGCTTTCCCACCGCTGGACAGCACATATCCCTACAGTTGGCTTTGTAAACAGCACCTCTAATGAATTGAGGATTTGTATCCATTGTTTTTTTACAGGTACGTTTACAGGTACGGGTGGTGCAAAGCTCCTCAAACTTCATCAACAGGAGATTTTTATGCTTTACACAACCCGTTTTGTCTCAGTTGCCTCGTCGGCTGTGGCCCTTGCAAGTCTGATGGCATGCGCGCCCATGAACTCACCTGGCCCGGTATCTACCTACCCATCAACGTATCCCGCAGGAACATACCCGGCACCGAATAACCAGGGTGCTTATGTTGAGTACGGACGTGTCAGCAACGTGGAAGTCGTTCGTATGCAGCAGCCCAGCACAGGCCCGGGCATAGGCGCTGTCATTGGCGGTGTTGCCGGTGCGGTGGTGGGTAACCAGATTGGCACTGGCGGCGGGCGTACGGCTGCAACTGTCATTGGTGCGGTGGGTGGCGCGGTGGCAGGCAATGCCATTGAACGGAGCCGGACCGCCAATACCAGTGCGGGCGAAAGTTACCGGGTGTCTGTTCAGGTGGACAACGGCTCGATGCGGGCTTACGACATGTCGTCCTACGGTGATCTGCGCATTGGCGACCGCGTCAGAATTGAAAATGGACAGATCTACCGGGTGATGTAACGGCTTTCAATGCAGCGTGGTGTCGGGCGGCAGCGAGTCCAGTGCCTCCAGCTTGAAAAACCCTGTCCCCAGCGAGCCTTGGCCGACCTCGGCCTCGGTTGCTTCGCGGACTGACTCGACTTTCAGGCTCAGGCGCAGTGCAATGCCTGCCAGGGGGTGGTTGCCGTCCAGCACGACGTGCTCGGGGTAAATCTCGGTCACGGTGTAGATTTTGTCTTTGGGTGTGCCCTCGCTGGCCCCTGTGGGCAAGGCTGCACCATCAAAGGTCATGCCTTCTTCAAGTTCGGCGGGGAAGATGACGCGCTGCTCCAAGAACACCAGTTTTTCGTCGTAGTCGCCAAAAGCTTCTTCGGGCTCCATCTGAAAAGCGAGTTTGTCGCCAGCTTCATGGCCTTGCAGTTGCTGCTCAATTTTTGCCAGCAGGTCGTCGCCGCCCAGCAAGAACTCGACTGGCTCGTCAAGCGCATCCAAAATTTCGCCCAAAGTATCTTTTAGTGTCCAGCTTAAGCCAACAACGCAGGTAGGAGTGATTTTCATCCGACAATTGTCCCATGGATGTACATCTCGCTTTGCCCCTACTTGCAGGTTTGTCGCCTGCGCAATTCATGCGCCGCCACTGGCAAAAAAAGCCTTTGCTCGTGCGCGGCGCTATTGCCAACTTCAAACCACTGCTAAGCCGCGCGGAGCTTTTCAAGCTGGCAGCCAGCGAGGGTGTTGAGTCGCGGCTGATTGTTAAAACCGCTGATACATGGCTGATGAAAAGCGGGCCTTTCGCGCAGCGCAGCCTGCCGCCAGCCAGTAAACCAGGCTGGACATTGCTGGTGCAGGGGGTGGACGGGCATCACCGCGGCGTGCATCGGTTGCTGCAGCAATTCAGGTTTGTGCCCGATGCACGGCTGGACGATGTGATGATTTCATACGCCACGCCTGACGGCGGCGTGGGCCCGCACTTTGACAGCTACGACGTTTTTTTATTTCAGGCCAGTGGCCGCCGCCGATGGAAAATCAGCCAGCAAAAAGACCTGAGTTTGCAAGCTGATGTGCCGCTCAAAATTTTGCAAAACTTCTGGCCCGAACAGGAGTTTGTGCTGGAGGCAGGCGACATGTTGTACCTGCCGCCGCGCTATGCCCATGACGGCGTGGCCGAGTGCACTGATGATGGACACGGCAAGGCGCAGGACTGCATGACCTACTCGATTGGTTTTAAAGCGCCTGTGCAGAGTGAGCTGACTGCCGAATTGCTGCACAAGCTGGCAGAGTTTGGTGAAGACGATGATGCTGGGTCATCCAGCGCTGGCCCGAAAAAAATGTACCGCGACCCTGGTCAAGCCGCAACGTCCAAGCCTGCTGAATTGCCCGTTGCACTGGTCACATTTGCAACCAGTGCTGTACGCCAGGCCTTGAATGACCCGCTGGCCATTGCGTGTGCTTTGGGCGAGGTCATGACTGCGCCCAAGGCGCAGGTGTGGTTTGAACAGACGGGCGCCGACTGGGACGGCATGGCTGGATTGGCCAAAGGCCAAAACCTGCGCCTGGACGCCAAAACCCGCATGATGTACGACGCAGACCATGTGTTCATCAACGGCGAAAGCTATCGCGCCAAAGGCCGTGATGCCAGCCTGATGCAGTTGCTGGCCGATCAGCGTGTGTTGCCAGCAACGACGTTGGTCAAAGCCAGTAGCGGTGCGCTGGCTTTGCTGGCCGACTGGCATGCTGAAGGCTGGGTGCATTTGGGCAAGGATTAAATCGTGACAGCCAACGAATCAAACATTGAAACCACCGGTGAAAACTTCGGTGTATTACCCCAAGGGCGTTTTAGCGGGCCGGCAGAGTTTGCCGAAATGGTTAGAACTGCTTTTGCCGCCGCCGCTGCCCAGGGTTGGCGCGACATCATCATTTGCGACAGCACCTTTGAAGACTGGCCGCTGGGTGAGCGCGCCGTTGCGCAGTCTTTGCAGGACTGGTCAAAGTCGGGTCGCAAACTGACCATGCTGGCCAAAAACTACAACGAGGTGATGCGCAGGCACGCCCGGTTTGTCACCTGGCGACGTACTTGGTCGCACATCATTGAATGCCGGGCCAACACAGCGATTTCAGCGGACGACATGCCCAGCGCATTGTGGTGCCCAGCGTGGGTTTTTCAGCGGCTTGACATGGCGCGCAGCACAGGAGTGGCGGGTGCTGAAGCGTCCCGCCGTGTGGCTTTGAAAGAGCGCCTTGATGAATGCCTGCGACTAAGCTCTCCTGCTTTTCCGGCCACAACATTGGGGATTTAAGGCTTCTGGATGACACCGTTTGTAGGTTATTGCTGATGGACGGATGCACCATTTTAGGGTGCTTAAAACCGGGCTATAATCTTAAGCTGGGCAAAAGAGCTCGAGTCCTTTTGCCTGGTCAAATGACATTTGAAGCCGCACAGGTTTTCACATCGGTTTTTTGACAATTTCCGGAAATTGTTTTTCTTTTAAATTTTAAGGATAGTAAAAATGAATAAGTCCCTCGTATTGGCCGCCCTGGTTGCTGCTGTTGCTCTTGCTGCTTGCGGTAAAAAAGAAGAAGCACCTGCTGCTGCTCCAGCTCCTGCACCAGTCGTTGTCGTTGTTCCATCACCAGCACCAGCTGCTGCTGAAGCCGCAGCTTCTGCTGCAACTGGTGCAGCTTCTGCCGCCGCTGGCGCAGCCTCTGCCGCCGCTGGCGCCATGAGCGCTGCCAAAGATGCTGCTGGTGCAGCCAAAGACGCAGCCGGCGCTGCTGGCGATGCCGCTAAGAAAGCTACCGATGCTGCCAAAGACGCCATGAAGAAGTAATTTCTTCTGACCGCTTTAAAAAAGCCGCCGCGAGGCGGCTTTTTTTATGGGCATCGTATGTCTGGCGGCTAAATCTCTAGCCAAGGGCAGCCGTCATGCGGCGTTGCCACAACAACATCGTTTGCAGACCATGTCAAAGCTTCAGCCAGCAAGGCTTGCACGGCAGCAGGGCGATTGTTTTGCACGCTCAGGTGTGCTGCCACCAGGTATTTAAGCCCCCCATGGTTCAGGGCGCGCGCAATTTCGGCAGCATTGATGTTGGACAAGTGCCCATGCAAGCCACCCACCCGGCGTTTTAAAAAAGCCGGGTAACTGGATGCCATGAGCAGGTCGGTGTCGTGATTGCACTCCAGCAGCAGCGCGTCGCTGGCCGCCAAATGCGACAGGACATGTGCTGTCGCATGTCCCAGGTCAGTCAGCACGCCGAGCTTTGCTGAACCATCAGTGCATGTCATTTGCAAGGGTTCTCTGGCATCGTGGGGAACGGTAAACGGCGTGACCTGCAATGCACCCAAGTCAATCACTTCGCCGTCGCTTGCAATGTGCAGCAAGCCGTCAAAATCCGGTGAGCCGATGGCGTCATGTGTTCCCCGGCTCATCCAGACAGGAATGCGGTGACGCAGTGACAGCGACAAGGCACATCCGATGTGGTCGGCGTGCTCATGGGTGATGAAAATTGCACCGACATCGGTTGGCGTAAAACCTGCCAGGCCCAGGCGATGCGTCAGGTGTTTGAGCCCGAGACCGCAGTCAATCAGCAGCCGAAATTTGGACGACCCGATGCCTGAGGCTTCAACCAGTGTGGCGTTACCCGAACTGCCACTGCCCAGACTTTTGAATCGGAGCACCCGCCTTATTTCAGGTCGTCAACAATCACCTGAACGATACGCTGGGCGTTGGCTGAAGATTCAGCAACACCCTGGGCATTCAGTACAGATACTGTCGTGGCTTCACCCTGGCTCTTGACGGAGATGCGGTACTTCAAAGGCGGGACCGATGGCGCAGCAGCGCTGAAAATTTTGGACAGAAAACCGGGCTCTTTTTTGTCGGATGTGATGTCTACATAACGCACAAAATAAGTGCCTTGCGTCCTGTCCCGGTCTTCGACAGTAAAGCCGGTTCGGTCGAGACTCAAGCCTACACGGCGCCAGGCGCGATCAAAGCCCTCATCCATTTGAATCACCGGCGCACCATTGACAGTACTGATGCGAGAAGTGGCCTTGGCCGCACCAGAAGCCACCAGCGCTTTGGATTGCTCTTGCGTCACGCCCAGCTTGACCATCAGGCGACGCAAAAATTCAGCTTCGAGTTCGGGGTCAGCAGGGCGAGGTTGCCAGATGGTGTCGCCGCCTGATTCGGCGTTTTTACCGCCTGTACCGTTGCGCGCGTTCACGGTTTCGACCATGCCGCGATGGCTGATATATATCTCTGTGCCACCTGCTGCATTGCGCTCCAGGCGCGTGCGGAACTTGTCACGCTCTCCGGTCGAATACAACCCGTCGAAGACTTTGCCAATTGTGCTGCGGATGAAATCTTGCGGAATTTTTGCGCGATTTTCTGCAAAGTCGGTTTCCATGATGCCGAGATTTTCCTGGTCCAGATTGAGCAGGAAACCACCCTCAAGCCAGAAGTCGCGTACCGGGCTCCAGAGCTTGTCAGCAGGGCGATTGACCACCAGCCAGCGCTGGTTGCCCGCGCGTTCAATGCGCACATCACCCACCGTTACGGCAGCCACCGGTACTGTTTGGGAAACCTGGCCGATCTGGTAAGCACTGGCGCTGACCGCTGTGCCAGGAATGACGTAGCGGGTCTCACGGGAAAGCTGTGACAAGTCTGGTGGAACGTCCAGAGACGGGCCGCCTTTGCCACTGGACTTGTAATCTATTTTGTCGCCTTGCATCAGATTGCTGACAGTCGAGCAGCCCGTGAGCATCAGCGCTGTGGCCACCACCGAGAAAGCAAAGAGATGGGCGGGTATGCGTTTTGGCAAAGTCATCACGTGAGGGTCCTTAAAAATCAGATCCGATTAAATCAGGTTAGAGGCGCGCAGTGCGCCTTCAACAATGGCTTCGTTCGAGGCTTCAAGCGGGGTCATGGGCAGGCGCAGTGTCGGGCCGCACAGGCCCATGCGTGCCATCGCCCATTTGACGGGAATCGGGTTGGCTTCCACAAACAGGTGTTTGTGTAGAGGCAATAATTTCATCTGGAGTTCCATCGCCCTTTTGGCGTCGCCAGCGACTGCTGCCATGCACAGTTCATGCATCAGCCGGGGTGCCACATTGGCCGTGACGCTGATGTTGCCCTGGCCACCGCAGAGCATCAGGGCGACAGCGGTCGGGTCATCGCCTGAATACACGGCAAAGCCTTTGGGCACCTCCTTGATCAACCACTGTGCGCGTTCAATGTTGCCAGTGGCTTCCTTGATGCCCACAATGCCGGGCACCTGTGCCAGGCGCAAGACCGTGGCATGCAGCATATCGGCCACCGTGCGGCCGGGCACGTTGTATAGCACGCAGGGCAAGTCGCCTGTGGCCTCGGCAATCGCCTTGAAGTGCTGGTACTGGCCTTCTTGCGTGGGTTTGTTGTAGTAGGGCACGACTTGCAGTTGGCAATCAGCACCCACTTGTCGGGCAAATTTGGCCAGCTCAATCGCCTCGGCGGTGGAGTTGGCTCCGCAGCCGGCCATGATGGGCACGCGTTTGTTGGCTTGCTCGACCGACACGCGAATGATTTCGCAGTGCTCTTCAACATTGACGGTGGGCGACTCGCCTGTGGTGCCCACCACGCCAATGCAGTCGGTGCCCTCAAGCACATGCCAGTCCACCAGCTTTCGCAGCGTGGGGTAGTCCACGCTGCCGTCGGGGTGTAGGGGCGTTGCCAAAGCAACAATGCTGCCGGTAATTGGGTTCATGTTTTGAATTAAGTGTCTGTGCCGGACGTATAAGGCAAACCGCCATTCTACCCAGTCAGGATGGCGCTTTTACGTGAGCGGGTAGCGGGTGGGCGGGGTGTTGACAGCATCTTCACGCACGGCCGTTATGCGCTGAACGAAACGTGAAGGCGAGTCGCCTGCGCCATGAGCAAAACCATCTTCAAACGCCACCACCCGCAAGTCTTTGCAAATTTGCAGCAGCTCGCCGGGCCGCAATAAAAAATCGGGGCGCGAGGGTTTGCCCACGGTTTCGTTGCCCGATGTAAAAGTCTCGTAAATCAGCACACCACCCGGTGCCAGGCTGGCCAGCAGGGTCGGCATCAAAGGCCGCCACAGGTAGTTGGTCACCACCACCGCATCAAACAGCCTGCCCGCAAAAGGCCAGGGGCCGTTTTCAATGTCGGCGACCACCTTGTCGCACGCTTGAACTGGAATAGCTATGGAATCAATAGCTGGTTGCGCCCGGTCTACAAGGGTTAGGGTGTGATTCAGGCCGTAAAACCACCAGGCATGGCGGCCATGACCGCAAGCCACGTCCAGCACGCGGCCCTGTGCTTTGACGAGGTGCGACCAGCGCTTGACCCATGCTGATGGTGGCTCTGTGCCGTGCAGGCTGGCATCGCTCACGGTGGTATGGGTCAAGACGGCTTGACCTCATCTTTCAGCGCCGCCAGCGCCATGGCTTCGACCCGCGCAGGCGCGATCAGCTTGAGCCAGCGGCCAAGCTTGCCTTTGGCAGACATCACCACATCACGCTGGCGAGTGTCCATACCCTGCAAAATCAGCCGGGCGCATTCTTCAACCGACATGGCCTTGTCTTCTTTCAAGCCGCTGGAACCTGCGGTCTGGCCCGCTGCGTTCAGGCCATGGTGACGGATTTGCGTGGCCACCACGCCGGGGTAGGCCGTCGTCACACTGACACCAGCGGTTTTCAGTTCGGCGCGCAGCGCTTCAAAAAAACCGGTCATGGCAAATTTGGTGGCGCTGTAGGCGGTACGCCCCGGCACGCCAAACAAGCCCGCCAGGCTGGACACCGCCACAATGCTGCCCCTACTTTGCCTGAGGTAAGGCAGGGCAGCGTGGGTACACCACACGCTGCCCCACAAATTGACACGCATCAGCTGCTCGTACCAGGCCAGGTCTTCTGCTTTGACATCGCCGAACAACGCTTGGGCCGACATGCCTGCGTTGTTGATTAAGGCGTCGATCTGGCCAAAGCGCGTGATGGTTGCGGCTATCAGGGCGCGGCAGGCAGGTTCAAGCGCCACATCGGTTGGAACCACCAGCGTTTGCGCGCCGAAAGCCGCGCACTGGCTGGCAACCTGTGCCAGTCGCGCCTCATGCCTGGCAGCCAGCACCAGCCCCACTTGCGCGCCATTGCGGCTGGCCAGCTGTCGCGCCATCTCAGCGCCTATGCCGTCGGAAGCGCCTGTGATTACTATTATTTTCATAGCTGCTTACGCCCGTATTGATTGGCCTACAGGCCAAAATGATACCTAAAAACATTAAAAGTGACTGTTTTGAACCTAAAAACAAGCCCAAACCTGGTTGGCCAACACCACCAGAAAGTCTGGCTGCGTATACAGCGCAAACACGCCCAGCAACGCGGCGCTAGCTACCAGCCAGGCCGTTATGTGGGTCAGGCGCTGGCGCGGCATGTCAGGCACCTATGGGCTGTTGGCCCGTGGCAGGGCGATGGATGGGCGCTTCACGAACGGGCAGGTTAATCAGCCCGGCAAACACGCCGAGCGCAATTGTGATGTACCAGACGATGTCGTAACTGCCGGTTTTGTCGTACAGCACGCCGCCCAGCCAGACACCCAGAAACGACCCGATCTGGTGACTGAAAAACACAAAGCCGCTGAGCATGGACAAATGCGCCACACCAAAAATCTGCGCCACAGCCGCGTTGGTGGCGGGCACCGTTGACAGCCACAGCAGCCCCATGACGCTGGCAAAAATATACACACTCATGGGGCTGAGCGGCGCAGCAATAAACACGGTGATCACGACGGCTCGGGCAAAGTAAATAAAGGCCAGGATGTTCTTTTTGGCCATGCGCTGGCCCAATGCACCCGCCGCGTACGAGCCAAACACGTTAAACAGGCCAATCAGCGCCAGCGCATAACCCGCCACTTGCGGCGACAAGCCTTTGTCCTTCAGGTAACTGGGCATGTGCACACCAATAAAAACGACCTGAAAGCCGCACACAAAGTAGCCCGCCATCAGCAACTGAAAGCTGGGGTATTTGAAGGCTTCGCGCAGCGCCTGAACAATGGTCTGGTCGCGCTTGGGGGTCTGGCCACCTGCAAAGCCGCTTTCCCGCAGGCCAAGTGCCAGCGGCATGATGAGCAGCACCGCGCCTGCCAGTATCAGCAGGGCCTGCTGCCAGCCAATGTTGTTGATTAAAAAGCTTTCAATCGGCACCATCAAAAACTGGCCAAAAGAGCCCGCCGCCGCCGCCACGCCCATGGCCCAGGAGCGCTTGTCGGCAGAAATATTGCGGCCGATGATGCCGTAAATCACCGCATAGGTCGTCCCTGCTTGCGCCGCGCCAATCAGCACACCCGCTGTGAGCGTGAATAAAAATCCGGTCGGTGACAAAGCCATGCCCGTCAGGCCCAATGCGTAAAGTACGGCACCGCCCAACAGAACCTTGAAGGCACCCAGTCTGTCAGCCAGCATGCCGGCAAATATGCCGCAAACGCCCCATGACAGGTTTTGAATAGCAATGGCAAAGGCAAAGGTTTCGCGCGTCCAGCCCTGGGCCTGGGTAATGGGCTGCAGCCACAGGCCAAAGCCGTGACGAATACCCATGGACAGCGTGACGATCATTGCGCCACAGACCAAAACCTGGGCCATCGAGAGTTTTTTTGTTTGGGTTGTCGTGTCAGAAGTCATGGCTTGACTTTAACTTGACTGGGCTTTGGCTGCCGCAACCCAGATGACACCCAACGCAAAAGCTGTTGTTATATCCAGCTTCTTTCGCATTGCCGTCTACAATCACGTCAAAATCTTGACCGCCATGGCATCCAAACTCCCACCATCTTCTTCCTTAGTTGCGCCTGAATATTCCGAAAGCTCGATCCGCGTGCTCAAGGGCCTGGAGCCCGTCAAGCAGCGGCCCGGCATGTACACCCGCACCGACAACCCGCTGCACATCATTCAGGAGGTGCTTGACAATTCAGCCGACGAAGCACTGGCAGGCTACGGCAAAAAACTCAAAGTTACGCTGCACACCGATGGTTCGGTTAGCGTCGATGACGACGGGCGCGGTATCCCCTACGGCTTGCACCCTGAAGAAAAAGCACCCGTTGTCGAGCTGGTTTTCACCCGGCTGCACGCGGGCGGCAAGTTTGACAAGGGCAAGGGCGGCGCGTACAGCTTTTCAGGTGGTTTGCATGGCGTGGGTGTCAGTGTGACGAATGCACTGTCCAAAAGGCTGGAGGTCACGTCTTACCGTGAAGGCATGGTGGCCAAACTGGTATTTTCTGGCGGCGACGTGATTGAAAAACTGCATCTGCGCAAGTTTGATGCATCTATCGAAGGTGACCGCAAATCGGGCACATCGGTACGCGCCTGGCCAGACGCCAAGTATTTTGAATCGTCGGCACTGCCCATCAACGAGTTGATGCATTTGCTGCGCAGCAAGGCGGTACTGATGCCTGGCGTCAGCGTCACGCTCACAACCGAGAAAACCCGTGACAGCCAGACCTGGCTATACAAAGGCGGCCTGCACGACTACCTGGCGCAAACACTCAATGGCGACCTGGTGATCCCGATGTTTGAGGGCAAAGGTTTTGCCGACGCATCGCACGAGACCTTTGCCGAAGGTGAGGGCGCAGACTGGTGCGTGGCCTTTACCGAAGACGGCCAGCCTGTGCGCGAGAGTTATGTCAATTTGATCCCGACCAGCGCAGGAGGCACGCATGAGAGCGGCTTGCGTGATGGCTTGTTCACAGCGGTCAAAAGCTTTATCGAACTGCATTCGCTGCTGCCCAAAGGTGTCAAGTTGTTGCCCGAAGACGTGTTTGCGCGCGCCAGCTATGTATTGAGTGCCAAGGTGCTTGACCCGCAGTTTCAGGGGCAGATCAAAGAGAGGTTGAATTCGCGCGACGCCGTGCGGCTGGTGTCAAGCTACGTGCGCCCGGCACTTGAATTGTGGCTAAACCATCATGTGGACTACGGTAAAAAACTGGCTGAGCTGGCCATTCGCGCAGCGCAAACCCGGCAAAAAGCGGGTCAAAAAGTCGAAAAACGCAAGGGCTCAGGCGTGGCTGTGCTGCCCGGCAAGCTGACCGATTGCGAAAGCAAGGATTTGGCCAATAACGAGGTCTTTCTGGTCGAGGGCGATTCAGCCGGCGGCAGCGCCAAAATGGGCCGCGACAAGGAAAGCCAGGCGATATTGCCCCTGCGCGGCAAGGTGCTGAACACCTGGGAGGTCGAGCGTGACCGCCTGTTCGCCAATACCGAAATTCACGACATTGCCGTGGCGATTGGCGTTGACCCGCATGGGCCGGATGATTCGCCCGACATGAGTGGTTTGCGTTACGGCAAGGTGTGCATTTTGAGTGATGCGGACGTTGACGGCTCCCATATTCAGGTACTGCTGCTCACCCTGTTTTTCAGGCACTTCCCCAAGCTGATTGAGGCTGGGCATGTGTATGTGGCTCGTCCACCGCTGTTTAGAGTCGACGCACCAGCGCGGGGCAAAAAACCAGCATCGAAGGCGTACGCGCTCGATGACGGCGAATTAACAGCGATTCTTGACAAGTTGCGTAAAGAAGGCGTCAAAGAGGCATCATGGAGCATCAGCCGCTTTAAGGGGCTTGGCGAAATGAATGCGGAACAATTATGGGAAACCACACTCAATCCAGACACCCGCCGCCTGCTGCCCGTGCAATTGGGTAACCAGAGTTTTCTGCAAACCGAAGGCCTGATCACCAAACTGATGGGCAAAGGCGAAGCTGCGGCACGACGTGAACTGATGGAACTACACGGTGATGCCGTAGAAATTGACGTTTGATGCCTCCTGTCTTGACTTCCCTTAAAAACCGCTTTGCTGGCGCATTGGTTGCGCTGATGCTGGGACTTGGACTGGGGCTGTGCGCCCTCCCGGCCGTGGCAGACGTGTGGGGATATGTCGATGCCAAAGGCGTGGCACATTTCTCAACTGAAAAACTCGACGAGCGCTACGAGTTGTTTTTCAAAGGTGGCGAAAGCTTTTCGACTGAAAAATCTGACAGATCATCGCTGACACCGCTCGGCAAAAACACCAGCGGCTACGCCATGCCCTCGGGTAGCGCGCACGCCCCCACCAAGCTGCTGGCTTATTTTGATGTGTCGCCCAATTACAAAGCTGTCAAGCATCTGCTCAAGGATGCGGCACAAATTCACGGAATTGATTACGAATTGCTTCAGGCATTGATCGCCACTGAATCCGGTTTCGATACCTTTGCCGTATCCCCTAAAGGCGCTGTGGGCCTGATGCAGTTGATGCCGCCCACGGCGGAGCGTTATGGCGTCAAAGCTGACAAGAAAACACCGATTGAGAAAAAATTGACCGACCCGAAAACCAATATCAAGGCAGGCAGTACCTATCTGCGCGATTTGATCAAGATGTTCCCCGGCCAGCTTGAACTGGCCGTGGCCGCTTACAACGCGGGTGAGGGTGCTGTGCAGCGTGCAGGCAACAAAATCCCGAATTACCCTGAAACCAGAAATTACGTCAAAACCGTGATGCAGCTGTATGGCCACTTGAAGCCGCCATCGGTGGTGCTTGAGGCGCGCAAAACTTCTGGTCGGGTGCGCATGGAAATGATGGGTGGCGCATCAGGTGGTTCGTCGGCTGTCAATGGCCGCAGCAACATGCCGCCGATGCTCATTGCCCTGCCCGCAGAACAGTTGAACTTTTCAGAACCCAACACGAAGTAAAGCCGCCATGGAGCTCGTGTTCAATCCGAATTTTTTTGCGCTTGGCATCGCTGTGGGCGTGCTGGGCCTCGTGCTGCTGCTCAGTCTGATGGTGTCCTACGCCTACGACGAACCCACCTTGCTGCTTCTGGCGGTCTACCTGACATTGATCGTCACCGGCCTGGTGGTGGGGCAGCGCTGGCAAATGGCCACTGCCATGGTTCAAAGCCTGTTGCTGGTTGCTGGTCCGGCGCTGGTCAGTGGGTTCCTGATGTGGCTGTTCAGAAAGCGCAACAGCAGCCTGTTTGACAAGGCGTTGATCGTCGTCCTTTTGCTGGCTAACCTGGGCCTGCTGGCTTACTTTGTCAACACAGGTCTTGGCTTGATCAAGATTCCGGCAACGCCGGGCCTGACAACCCTGGTTTGTCTGGTCTGGGGCGGTTTGCTGGGAACTGGCTTTGCCTATCGCTCCATCCAGGCGCTGGAGACTGCAGGCCCCTGGAAATGGTGGCTGATGCTTGGGCATGCCTCAGGTCTTGTGGTGGCCTTGCTGTTTCTTGCCGATGTGGCCGATGCGCGGCAGGCCTACTGGCCCGTGGTGCTGATGCTTCTGGTGCAGATCCCGCCCATTTATCAGTCGCTGGTCTGGCGCAGCCGCCTGCTCAATGAATCCAGGTTGCGCAGTGCAGCGGCGGGTGTGGCAGACCCACTGACCGGGTTGTCCACCACGCCTGTGTTGATTGAACGGCTGCTGCGTGTCATGGCCCGTTCCCAACAAGCCAAAGCTGGCAAGACCAGCAATGCGCTGTATTTGATTGAGGTTCAAAACTGGCACGGCCTGCTCGTTGAACTGGGGCCTGATTACAATGAAAAACTGTTGCTCGAAGCGGCCATGCGGCTGCGCCGCTCTGTCGGTGACAACGACATGGTCGCCCGTATTGCGGGCGGCCGGTTTGCAGTGGTGGCGCAGCAGCTGGCCAGTCAAGAGGAAATCACCACGCTGGCCACCCGGCTGGTGGTGAGCGGTTTGCGGATAGACAGCCCCTTGCTGCCGGGCGTAGAGCTCAAGTTCCGCGTCATCGTGCTCAACCTCAAACTGTCTGCACCCTTGTCGCTCTCAGTCGCACAGACCTGGCTGGACAGTCTGGTCAGCCGCTTTCAGGCCTGGCCGTCCAGCCACCGCTCACGCAGCATTCTGGCGATTGAAGTGGATGACGATGTCGCAGAGCAGTTTGAAGTCGACTCCAACTATTAACGTTCAAGTTTTCGCAAGTTTTCCAGGTTTTTACTCCCGATGGATCTTTTTACCCCCGACGCCACGCCTGCAAGCCCTGAATCAGCCGACCAGGATTCGCTCTCCGCCTACGCCCAGCGCGCCTACCTTGAATACGCCTTAAGCGTTGTCAAAGGGCGAGCCTTGCCCGATGCCTGCGATGGCCAAAAGCCGGTGCAACGGCGCATTTTGTACAGCATGTCGCGCATGGGTTTGGGCTTTGGTGGCGCCAATGGTGCTACGGGTGCAAAGCCAGTTAAAAGTGCCCGGGTGGTGGGCGATGTGCTGGGCAAATACCACCCGCACGGCGACAGTGCCGCTTATGACGCCATGGTGCGCATGGCGCAAGACTTTTCGCAGCGCTACCCGCTGGTTGACGGCCAGGGTAACTTTGGCAGCCGTGATGGCGACAGCGCCGCTGCCATGCGCTACACCGAAGCGCGCCTGGCCCGCATCACCAGCCTGCTGCTGGATGAGCTGGACGAAGGTACGGTGGACTTTATTCCCAACTACGACGGCTCGTTTGAGGAGCCCCGCCAGTTGCCTGCCCGCCTCCCGTTCACACTGCTCAATGGTGCCAGCGGCATTGCGGTCGGCCTGGCCACTGAAATCCCCAGCCACAACCTGCGCGAGGTGGCTGATGCCTGCATCGCCCTGATCAAAACACCCAAACTGACAGATGTCGAGCTGTACAGCATAATTGCCGGGCCTGACTACCCTGGCGGTGGGCAAATCATCTCCGCCGCTGCTGAAATCGCAGCGGCCTACACCACGGGCCGTGGCTCCCTCAAGGTGCGCGCCCGCTGGAAGATTGAAGACTTGGCGCGTGGCCAGTGGCAACTGGTGGTCACTGAGTTACCAATAGGCGTCAGTACGCAAAAGGTGCTGGAAGAAATTGAAGAGATCACCAACCCGAAGATCAAGCTCGGCAAAAAGGCGCTGAGCCAGGACCAGGTGCAGCTCAAGCAGAGCGAGCTTGCGGTGCTCGACGTGGTGCGC